>NZ_JBALWD010000032.1:0-6011 GCF_036960985.1 Sneathiella sp.
ACCATTTTCCGACACATCGCCAATGGCCGCTCCGCCACTAGAGAAAGTTATCTGAGCGGAGTGAAAATAGATGTTCCAAGGCGAGGATGAAGAATTTACGTGAAAACGAGCCACGTCAGTCCATCCTATGAACCGGAGTGGATCGATGGCGCGAGCCTCGTCAGCCGAGGTATAGATTTCGGGCTTGCCGTATGTCCGCAGCACCAATATCCCTGGCCCCTCCGCAACAGAAAAGAACATGCGGCCAAAGGCCATGGCCGTCAGGCTGAGGGAGATATGTGTGCCCAGGCGAACGGTTTCGCTAAACGCCGCTAAATTCCCTTGTGAAAAATAGACGCGCTCCCCCTCTTGCAATGTCCATTCAAGAAACTGCCGCCCCTGCGAGGTCTGAATGGAAATGGTGTCTTTGTTGTCAGGCTGAACATCTACCTTGACCATTTTAAATGTGCCGGTGAACAACCTGCGCAATGCCGCTTTAAAGGGTTGTGGCCAGGCGACCCCTTGCGACATTCCCGACGGGCTGAGGGCCGGTTTTATATAAAAGTGGCCGCCCGTTGCTGAGCGAAACACATATTCTGGATCAAAACCGGTGCGGATTTCCGGCGAAACTGGCAGCGGGGGAGGAAGTTCGTCTCCCTGAAATTCAATTGGAAGAGAATTCCCTGTTTCATTTTTGAAGGCGATCCGACCGAAAATATAGGCGAAGCTTTTGATGGCAGCGATCAACAAGATCATATTGGCCAGCAGGTTAAGGGTTCGCACGGTCCAGAAAACATCGGCAATGGTATTTCGCACGCCGCGTTTTATGGCATCCAGGGTCGAGCTTAAATAAAGCTCGATTTCACGTAGTCTTTTCGTCGCCGCATTGCCGGAAAAAGTCGCCAGACCAGAGGTGAGATTATTTAGCTTTTGCAGCTGGCGATTGCGGATCGACATATAAGCATCGACAATGGAAATCTTCACATTGCGAATGACATTGCAGGTGATCTGGTGCAGCTTGCAACTCGGCGGCCTCATGCTCGGGATATTCTTGATCAGATCCTGCCGACCGGGGAAAATTGCCACATACTGCCTCTCGACGAATTTCGGGATTTGTGTTTTCGATTTTTTCGCGAGGCTCCGGTACTTGACCAGCATTTCTTCCAGTTGCAGTTCCTGGTTTTTAAAGGCGATATCGACGGATGTATAAATATCCAGTTCCAGGTTTAGATCCTCTCCGCGCGTGACGAGATTATCGGACGTGGGGCCATCGCATTCAAACAGGCCGACACCGTCATCGGTACATTCGATCCCGTAGACAGCATCCTGCGCCCGCGTATCAACATAAAAAGACAACCACAGGCCGGCGGCAAGGCTCAGGCCAATGGGAATCCAAAGCAGCGTTGTCAGCAGGGAATAGAGGATGAACTTGCGCCGGCTAAACTGCCTGAGGATCGGTAAATTTTGCGTAACCCCCAGGACCAAAAGCCGCAGGAGAACCGCTGAGACAATAAAAAGGACCAGGGGATACGTGCTGAGAAAGAAGGCAAAAAACACATGGGCAATGGACGTGCCCTCTTCCACCCGAGCGAACGGATTGAGCGTAACAATGAGGATGGTCAGGCAGGCAATGGCAAACTGCGGGCTGCGAATTCTGCTGCCGATTGCGAAAGATAGAAGTGCCGCCAGAGAGGCCGCGCTGATGATTAGCGTCCATATCCGTGTATTCTGATTGGGGGCGGTGGAGAGCGTTTTGTCCAGTTGCACATTCAGCTGCGCAAGGCTCACAATCAAGCTGGTCGACATTTGTTTCCGGACTTTGCTGTACCGATCGATCCTGATATTGACGGCACGGGCATTTTTTCCTCTTTGGGTTACATAACTGGCAATTGCTGCCTGGAATTCCGCCAGTTTTGCTTTTGTCTTCTTCGATTTGAACGGCAACCTGGACATCTTTTTATATGCCGACTGGGCCTTATCGAGCTTCTCCGCGATCTCTTTATCTTTCTTCTCAGCATCCGCCAAAGCATTCCGGGCTTTCTTGAGCGATTTTACGGCTTCCCAGTAACTGTTTGCCTTACTTTTCGCTTTGTCGGTTACTGATATGAGGGGATCAAATTGTTGTTCAACCGTTGCGGTGGCGTTGCGCAATGTCGGGACAACATCGAGGACAATTTTTTCAATCGAAGCGGCTGTCTGTTGCCCTTTGGGCTCAAAATAATCCGGCGTGATATGATCTTCCGGATACACACTCAATTCTGCAGGCGGGCTGAAAAACAGGATGAGCAGGGGAACAAGGGCGATGACTGCCAAAAATTTCCGGGTCATAAAACACAGGAAAATTCCCGTCAAAAACAAGGCGAGATAGACCCAGGTAAAAGGTTTGACAAGATATTCCGGTGCAATGCTGGATCCGCCAAAGCATCCAACTGAGGGAAATTCGAACAGGGCGGAAACATCTGTAAAATTGAGGCACCAATGGGTTGGCGGCAACGTCGCGGAGACAGCTGCAGGAACGGTTCCCAACAAGACAATCAGCCAAAACAGGTTCTGGTACATCTTGCTATTAAACATAGGCATTTACTCAGTGACCTTTACCAGCGAACAGCACCATTTTTTTCAAGTTATGCGTCAAATTGATGCATTAGCAGAGTCTATCGTGTTTGTGATTAATATGAAACTAATACGCGATCGGCTATTCTTCGCCGGCGGCAATTGTTTTCGGGATATGTGCCTGAATGATTTGCGCGATCTGCTGTAAAATAGATTTTCGGGGGAAAGATGCCCGACTGACCAGCCGAACGGTTCTGCCGACTTTCCCCGTCACTTCCGGCCGGATGACCATGGCTGGGTTGTTGGCCGAATTGCCGGGTATTGCCAATTCCGGAAGGAGAGTGACACCGTCTCCGGCCGCCACCAGAGCCAGTAGTGTTTCGAGGCTGGTCTCACGGGTATTGGCGCCGGCTGTGCCAGCCGCTGCATTACAGGCTTCTATCATTTGATCACGAAAACAATGCCCATCTGCGAGCAATAGTAATTCGGCGGAATGTAGCTCTGTCAGGTCGATGGCGTCGCGATTGGCAAGAGGATGGATACCGGGAAGAGCTACCCAGAAGGGTTCTTGGTAAAGTATCAGTTCCTGCAATTGCGCTTCTCGCGGGATCGTTGCAAGCACTATGGCATCAAGTTGTCCTTGAACAAGGCGTCGTTCCAACTCGTGGGTCATGCCTTCAATTAAACTCAACTGGACTTTTGGCAGCTGTTTTCGGATCGCGGTCAAGATCAGTGGCGACAAATACGGACCAATAGTTGCAATCATGCCGAGGCGAAAAGGCCCCGACAAAGGATCTCTTGCTAATTGGGCGGTCGTAACTATCTCTTCAGATATGGTGACCAGTTTTCTCGCTTGGTCAACAATCTGCTCTCCGATGTCGGTGATCTGAACTTTCCGATTGGTCCGTTCAAAAAGGACAACGCCAAGATGATCTTCCAGTTTTCGGATCTGACCGCTCAAAGCAGGTTGGCTAACATGGCATTTGAGGGCGGCGCGACCAAAATGCATCTCGTCGGCGACGGCCACCAGGTATTTCATGTCCCGAATATTCATCATATTGCCCTTCAAAAAGTAATAATAGGCATTACCTATTGAAATCATAATATCAAACGATTTTATTTATGAAAAGCTAATTGCTATCTATTGGTTTGTAATCATTGGAAACACACAGCACGGAGGAATGTCATCATGTCTAAATGTCCCGTTATGACCACAACAAATGGAAGTCCTGTTGCAGATAATCAAAACAGTCTGACCGCGGGGCCCAGGGGTCCGTTATTAGCGCAGGATTGGCAGTTATTTGAAAAACATGCTCATTTTAATCGGGAGCGTGTTCCGGAAAGAGTTGTGCATGCCAAAGGATCCGGTGCGTTTGGAACCCTCACCGTCACTGAAGACATTACCAAATATACCAAGGCGAAATTATTTGAAGTTGGCAAGCAGACAGAGGTATTCTTGCGCTTCTCGACGGTTGCCGGAGAAAAAGGTGCTGCGGATGCGGAGCGGGATGTGCGCGGCTTCGCCTTGAAATTTTACACTGAAGAAGGCAACTGGGATCTGGTCGGGAACAATACACCTGTGTTTTTTGTCCGTGATCCTTATAAATTCATGGACTTTATCCATAGCCAAAAGCGTGATCCAAGAACCAACCTTCGGTCAGGTACCATGCAATGGGATTTTTGGTCGCACTCACCGGAAGCCCTGCACCAGATCACCATTCTCATGTCAGACCGGGGCCAGCCTGCCTCTTACCGCCACATGAATGGCTATGGTTCGCATACCTATAGTTTCATCAACGCGAACAATGAGCGGGTTTGGGTCAAGTTCCACTTCAAGACTGAGCAAGGGCAAAAAACCAACTCCGATGCGCAAGTTGCGGATCTCATCGCAGGTGATCGGGAAAGTCATCAGCGGGATTTGTATCAGGCCATTGAGGATGGCGAATTTCCGAAATGGAAAGTAAAAGTTCAGATCATGACGGAAGCGGAGGCGGAGACAACTTCTTATAACCCGTTCGATTTGACCAAAGTCTGGCCTCATAGCGAGTTTCCACTGATCGAAGTCGGTACGTTGGAATTGAACCGTAACCCGGAAAACTACTTCGCTGATGTGGAGCAAGCCGCCTTCACGCCTGCTAATATTGTCCCCGGTATCGGCCATAGTCCGGACAAAATGCTGCAAATGCGGATCCTGTCTTATGGCGATGCACAGCGCTATCGGGTCGGCACCAATCATCAACATTTACCCGTCAATGCAGCGCGTTGCCCTGTCCGCAATTATCAACGGGATGGCGCAATGCGTTCTGATGGCAATAGCGGTGGGAGTGTTAATTACGAACCCAACAGCTTTGGCGGGCCCGTGGAAGATCCGTCTGTGAAAGAGCCTGCGCTTGCCCTTCACGGGGAGGCTGATCGCTATGATCATCGTCAGGGCAATGACGATTTCACCCAGGCGGGCAACCTGTTCCGGATAATGAGTGAGGGTGAACAAGACAGATTGATGGACACAATCGCCGGCGCGATGGCCGGTGTTCCGGATGAGATCGTTAATAGGCAGCTCGGCTATTTCCTCAAAGCGGATGCAGCTTATGGTGCCGGGATAGCTGATCGCCTGGGCCGCGGCTAAAACAATCTGCCAACGCGGCTGAAACAAAAGTTGTATACCTGATTAAGCCGGCGCTTTTACGAAGCGCCGGCTTTTCTTTATGCCTACTTGAGATGCCTTTTTTTTTGAATAATCTAAGCGAGTATTACATTGTAATACATAACGATACAAATTATGTATTGCGCCGCGATGAAAAATTAGATTACTATTATATTTACCATAAAGACATTTGAGGATTTTCATGCAGAAGGTCGGTTATAGGAATATATAAACTCGTTTAACTTATTGATAAATAATATATTTTAAAAATTAATTTCATCTTTACGGCATGTTTAATTTTATGCTGGTTACAGGCGGTAAAGGCACCCGATCCGCTCCGTTAGTCTTTTATAAACCAAGACTAGTTTGTTTCCGCCGAAAATTTTACAACCATAAAGCTTATTTAAAATTTAGCACAAATGGTGCATGATTAGATTGTCCAATAGCGAATTTTCAAGCGATGTGAAGGGTGGTGCGTCCCAGAACCACTTGAAATTTCGTCGTAATAGTCGATTCATTTCCAATCCTCGTGATCGGTTAAGTCGCCATTTACCCGCATTCAGCAAGTTGTTTGCGGTAGGACTATTTTTGGCAGTTAGTTCCTTGAACTCTGTGCCAACTGCCCGGGCCGCCTGCACAACCGACGGCAATGTGGCGACTTGTACCGACGATTTATCCGATGGCGTTTCGGAAACCAGTCCTGGTGTTGAAACTCTCAATGCCAATACGCTGACGACCGATATCGCGCCGGACAGCGGGACGTCCGGGATCAGTCTTTTAGGTGTTGGAAGCACAGGAAGCGACGGCACGGATTTCTTTGGTGGAAATGCGGATG
>NZ_JBALWD010000032.1:6021-51738 GCF_036960985.1 Sneathiella sp.
GGCGATATTTACAGCCTGTCGACTACCGGGGACAATGCGGAAGGTATTATCGGCCGCAGCAGTGGCGGAAATGGCGGTGAAGGGGGCGAAGCAGATTATGGTACGATCGTTGTTATCTCCGTCGGAGGGAATGGGGGAGACGGTGCCGACGGTAGCGATGTCAATATATCCAGCAGTGGTCAAATCACGACAACAGGATCGAATAGCGACGGTATCCTGGCCATTGGTCAAGGGGGAGATGGCGGTAATGGCGGAAAGGGACTTGGCGCCGGTGGAATAGGCGGCGATGCGGGGGATGGGGGCACCCCGGGGATCGTCTATGTTTACAGCCAGAGTATAATTCAAACCAGTGGGGACGGTGCCAACGGAATCCTGGCGCAGAGCCTTGGCGGGAGCGGTGGCGACGGTGGGGCCGGAGACGGTGCGGTTGCGGGTTCCGCTGGCGATGCCGGAACCAGTAAGGCTGGGCAATTGGTTACTGTCATCAACTCAGGCAACGTCACTACTGGTGGTTCGCTAGCTAACGGAATTCTCATTCAAAGCCTCGGTGGTTTTGGGGGGGATGGCGGTGATTCCGATGCCGGGATATACGCATCAGGGAGTGACGGTGTTGACGGAGCAGCGGGCGGAACCGTTGTCCTGACCAATAGCGGGACCATTTCGACTACAGGGCCAACCGCTTACGGTATTTTGGCGCAGAGTGTTGGCGGCGGCGGTGGCAGTGGCGGCGATGCGGGCGCGGCATCTTCAGTCGGCGGCGACGGGGCCGGCGGTGGTGATGGCGGCACTGTAACAGTCATCAACAATGGGGTGGTCTCGACGACCGGAACGGTCTCGCTGGGCATCCTCGCGCAAAGTGTTGGTGGCGGTGGTGGTGACGGGGGAAGCGCCGGTGGGATTGTGTCCATCGGTGGTTCGGGCTCTGCCGCGGCGAACGGTAGTACAGTGAATGTAACCAACACCAATACAGTATCTACCCTTGATGACGGGTCCATAGGTATTCTTGTACAAAGTGTTGGTGGCGGTGGTGGTCATGGTGGCGAAAGCACTGCGCTTGTTTCAATCGGTGGCCAAGCGGGCGGCGGCGGTGACAGTGACGTGGTCACCTTTATCAATACCGGTGATGTCTCCACGGAAGGCGATCTCGCCGATGCAATACAGGTTCAAAGTGTTGGCGGCGGTGGTGGTAAGGGCGGCGGCAGCGTCGCTGTGGGTGTATCGCTGCCGGCAATTGGTATCGGTGGCGCAGGTGGTTCAGGTGGCGACGCCAGCAGCGTATTCGTCAATAAGGACAATACACAGAGCAGCGAGACGGCAATTCTGTCAACAATGGGTGATCACTCTGTGGGGCTCGCGGCAATAAGTGTCGGCGGCGGCGGTGGTAGCGGTGGTTGGGCCGTGTCCACATCAGTAGGTGCCGGTGCCGTCAGTATTGCGCTGGGCGGAACAGGTGGTGACGGTGGAAATGCCGGAGCTGTTGATGCCAAATTTAATGGCACTATTACGACGGTGGGCGACCATAGCGCTGGATTTAGCGCACAGAGTACAGGCGGCGGCGGTGGCGCCGGTGGGTTTGCAATTGACGTCGCCGCGAGTTTTGCAGGTTCCATTAGCGTCGGTGTCGGAGGCAATGGCGGCGGGGGTGGATATGGTGAAACCGTCGACTTGACCAGTTGGGCGGCCATAACAACTGAAGGAGATCATTCTCCGGGCATAATTGGCTCAAGCGTTGGCGGTGGTGGTGGTAACGGCGGGTTTAATGTCAGCGTTGCCGCGAGTACTACGGCGGCATTAAGCGTTTCAGTCGGCGGTGGTGGTGCGACGGCGGGTGATGGGGCGGGGGTCGTTGTGAGCTCTACTGGCGTAATTCGTACCGGCGGCGATTATTCCTATGGTGTCGCCGCGCAGAGCCTTGGTGGTGGTGGTGGTAATGGCGGTTTCTCGATTAGCGCCGATGCGTCTGCGGGGCTCAGCGGCGCTGTCGGAATTGGCGGATCTGGTTCGGGCGGCGGTGATGCCAGTACCGCGTCTGCAACCAGTATAGGCAATATTACCACTCAAGGGGATTATGCTTACGGGTTGATTGCACAAAGCGTGGGCGGCGGAGGCGGTTCGGGTGGCTTTGCAGTCAGTGGATCCATTGGTGCCGCTGCGGTTTCCGTTGGCATTGGAGGGACCGGATCGGGCGGTGGCGATAGTGACGCCGCTATTGCCAACAGTACTGGTACTGTCATAACAAACGGCGAGCACGCCCACGGTATTCTAGCGCAAAGTCTTGGTGGCGGCGGCGGTAATGGCGGCTTCAGTGTTGCTGGTTCGGCTTCTTTGACGGTTACAGTCCCGGTCGCTATTGGGGGGCAGGGCGGGAGTGCGGGTAACGGCTCAACCGTGACCTTGACCAATGGTGGTGACATCACGACAACCGGCGGTTATTCCAATGCCATCTTCGCACAAAGCCTGGGCGGCGGCGGCGGAAACGGTGGATATAGTGTTGCCGGAGCCTTGACATTCAGTCCCGAATCCGCAGGTGCAAGCATCGCTGTCAGTGTTGGCGGATTGGGCGGTGGCGGCGGGACAAGTGATGAAGTGAGCGTTACCAGTAGTGGTGATTTGGAAACCGACGGGCAGCATGCCATGGGAATCTTTGCACAGAGTCTCGGTGGCGGTGGTGGTAATGGTGGCGCTAGTGTAGAGGGAACCTTGAATATCAGCGCCGACGGGAGTTGGTCTGCCGGGGTAACGATCGGCGGGGACGGAGGCACAGGATCCAGCAGTTCCGCTGTTATTGTGGACAGTACCGGTTCAATTTCCACGGCCAGTGACAATGCAGCGGCAATTTTCGCGCAAAGTGTCGGCGGTGGCGGCGGTAATGGCGGCTTTAGTGTCGGCGCGGCCATCGATGCCAGCGGCGGGGATGGTGGAAACCTCAGTGTATCCGTCGGCGGAGAGGGCGGCACAGGCAATGACGGTGATACGGTCAATGTGACATCCGTCGGCAATCTAACCACTCTGGGTGATAATTCTGCAGCGATCCAGGCGCAGAGTATCGGCGGCGGCGGCGGTAACGGCGGCTTCAGCATCGCCGGTACAGTCGGCAATGTGATAGCCGTCGATGTCTCCATTGCGCGCGCGGGTGGTGATGGCGGGCTTGGTAATGATGTGGATGTTAAAAGCACGGGTATCATCAATACGACCGGTGCCCATTCCTATGGTATCCTCGCGCAAAGTATTGGCGGTGCCGGTGGTAACGGCGGCTTTAGTGTTGCCGGAAGCTTGAGCACGTCTTCAAACGTCAATGTCAGTATTTCAGGTACCGGTGGTGACGGCGGAACGGCTGGAACATCTGAAGTAACACAATATCTTGGCGGCTCTATTACGACGACAGGAAGTGGCGCCCATGCCATCTTTGCGCAAAGCTTGGGTGGCGGTGGTGGCAACGGCGGCTTCAGTGTTGAAGGGGCTGTTACATTGAGTCCCGAAAGTAGCCTTAGTGCTGGCGTCAGTATTGCGGGCGGTGGCGGCGATGGCGCGACAGCTGCCGACGTAACCGTCATAAATTCAGTTGATATATCAACTGGCGGAGATAATGCGTCAGGTATTTTTGCCCAGAGTCTCGGCGGCGGCGGTGGTAGCGGCGGCTTTAGTGTTGCCGGAAATCTCAGCGTGAGTTCCGGCAGTAGTGCGACAATTGATGTTACGGTTGCTGGTGCAGGCGGTACGGGTAGTTATGGGTCGGAAGTAATTGTCAATAGTGCCGGAGATTTCATCACAACAGGGGCCAATTCGACCGCTATTTTAGCACAGAGCATTGGCGGTGGTGGTGGTAATGGCGGGTTCAGTGTTTCTGGAACCATCGCGGTTGCCAGTGACGATGGCGCCGCCGGTGGTGTCTCCGTTGGTGGTGAAGGTGGTGTTGGCAGTGACGGTGACGAAGTCACGGTTTTCTCTACCGGCAACGTGTCTACTGGCGGTGACAATTCTTCCGGTATATTGGCACAAAGTGTTGGTGGCGGTGGTGGTAACGGTGGTTTCAGTGGCGCGTTTTCTGCCAGTAAACAAGGCGCGCTCAGCGTCTCGGTCGGAGGCAGTGCAGGAGCTGGTGGCATCTCCGATATTGTCAATCTTACAAGTACCGGCACAATAATAACAGCAGGGTCTTTGTCCTATGGTGCCCTGGCACAAAGTGTTGGTGGGTCCGGCGGTAACGGCGGCTTTAGTCTTTCCGGATCCTTCAGCACAAAAGCCAGTGTAACCGTGTCCATCGGCGGTGGCGCCGGTTCAGGTGGCACGGCTTCTGACGCCATATTGGTGCAAAACGGATCCGTTTACACATCAGGCAGCGGGTCTCATGCCCTCTTTGCGCAAAGTGTCGGCGGCGGCGGTGGTACGGGTGGTTACGCCGGAGCAGCATCCATTACATTTAAAGGTACGGCAGCTTTGTCCGTTGGTGTGGGCGGCTCGGGTGGAACAGGCGGGACGGCTGGTACTGTCTCTTTGACCAGTCAAGATGGCACCTTGATCCAGACAGAAGGTGACGGTGCATTCGGTTTGCTGGCGCAAAGCATTGGCGGCGGCGGCGGTGACGGTGGATTTAGCTTCGCGGCCGATCTTGGATTCGTAAATAGTGGATCTTCTACAACCGATATTGCTGTCAGTATCGGAGGTGACGGAGGCTCCGGGGGAGCCGCGGATACCGTTGAGTTGTACAACTATATACCGGTTGTCACGTTTGGGGACGACTCCTTCGGAATATTGGCGCAAAGTATTGGCGGCGGGGGTGGTAGTGGCGGAATGGCAATTTCCGGATCCGTAAATTTATCTACTGATGCAACAAAAGCCTTGAATGTTGCCATTGGAGGTTCAGGCCTTACCGGTAATATCGCGGCCAAGACGACGGTAGAAAATTATGCCGCCATCACCACAATAGGCGATCGGTCCCGTGGTATTCTGGCGCAAAGTGTTGGCGGCGGCGGTGGTGTCGGTGGGATCGCTTTTTCAGGAACACTGGCAGGTGGTGGCGATGATGCTACAGCGAAATCTATAAATGTTGCTATAGGTGGTGACGGCGGTAGTGGTGGCGATGCGGGAGAAGTTCAACTGACCAACACCGGCGACATCGTCACATCTGGAGATTTGGCCGAAGGTATCCTGGCACAAAGTGTTGGCGGTGGCGGTGGTGCTGGTGGTCTTGCCGGAGCCGGCGTGATGTCGTATGAGGGCGGCGGTACAAGCTTGCAAGTATCTGTGGCTGTTGGCGGAACAGGGGCCGCAGGCGGTACGGGTGATGATGTCGTTCTTGTAAACTCAGGAAACGTGACGGGCACCGGAGTTGGATCAACAGCGATTTATGCCCAGAGTGTTGGCGGCGGCGGTGGTAATGGTGGCTCCTCTTTCACCGGCGTGATCGATCTCACCAAACCAGGCGGCGGCGGCGAAGATAGTGACGATGATTCCAATGACCGTAGTCTGACTGTAAATGTTGCCATTGGCGGGGATGCCGGAGATGGCGCCAGTGCGGGCACCGTGACCGTGACGAATGCCGGGGCGCTCACAACAACTGCGGGATCTGCTAAAGGTATTTTTGCGCAGAGTGTCGGCGGCGGCGGTGGTAGCGGCGGGTCCTCTGATGCGTTCTCCATGGAAATCGGATCCTGCAGTAACCCGGCCATACCAGGCTGTGATACACCTGATTTTACGGAACAAAACCTGACAGTTGAAGTGGCCATCGGCGGTAGCGGCGGAAGTGGTGGATTTGGCGATACGGTCACAGTGACCAACAAGAACACAATCCAGACATCGGGAGATGGATCTGAAGCCATTTACGCACAGAGTGTTGGTGCTGGGGGCGGCGAAGGCGGCAACGGAACCCTTGGCCAGAACCTCATTGATGGCGTTCCTGGGGATATTATCGGGACTGTCGATACCGTCCTCAATCCACCTTTTGCCTTCTGGCAGGAAATTGGTGTCACGGTCGGTGGCGCAGGCGGTGCCTCAGGAAGCGGTGGAGCCATCACCGTGAACAATGACAGCACATTGATCACGACGGGCGATCGGTCAAGTGCGATATTTGCACAAAGCGTTGGTGGCGGCGGTGGTCAAGGCGGAAATACTGAAGGTGTGTTTGTTGGGGTTAGCATCGGCGGCAGTGCCGGCGCAGCCGGCGACGGGGATACCGTGGAAGTTATCAATGACGGAAATATCAGAACACAAGGCATCTCGTCTATGGGTGTTTTTGCGCAAAGTGTTGGTGGCGGCGGTGGTATCAGTGGAACGATCGAGCAGGACTTTTTTGGGACAGGCGCCGATATGGGAATTGGTGTCGGACTTTCCAAAGGTGGCGGTTATGGTGGTAACGGAGGTAACGTTAATGTGGAAACCTCAACCACGATTATGTCGTCGGGGGATGGAGCCCACGGTGTGTTTGCGCAAAGTATCGGTGGTGGTGGCGGCCTAGCCGGAAGCTCGGGTTCTGATATTGGTGTGAATTTTGCCGGAACCAACGGCGACGACGGCGATGGTGGCGATGTGACGGTAAAGCATACAGGGTATTTACAAGTAACTGGTGATGGTACCGCAGGTATTTTTGCTCAAAGTGCCAGTGGTGGAGCAGACGGCAATACGGGCATTACAACGGATGACTACGCCTTGGGTGCCGAGGGCATCGGCGGGTTGGTGACTGTTACGGCAGACGGCAGTGTCATGGCCAGCGGCGACAATTCCATCGGCATTTTTGCCCAGAGCATCGGCCTTAACGGTGACGGCCAGATTGTCATTACTGTTGGAGAAGATGCCGTGATTACGGGCGGTGCAGATCCGGATGGTAATGGTGTTGGCGAAGATCCGGCCGGTATTCTTGTTCTGGATGGATCGGGAAATAGTATCACAATCAATGGCACGGTCACCACAGTTGACGGCGTCTTAGGGACGGCAATTGATGTTAGGGAAACCCAGGCAAACCCGGCCACAGCCATCGAAGATCTTGATGGTAGTTCCCCGGTTTTCCTCGTTGTTGAACATACGGGTACAACCATCATCAATAACGGAATGATGGTAGGATCCATTTTTCTGGCCGAAGCGGACAATCGGGTCATCAATACGGAAACGTATATTGCTGGGGAAAGCATCGCTCTGGGCGGTTCGGCCAATCAATTTGTCAATGATGGTATTTTGTCACCTGGCGGCGCGGGTAATATCATCACGACGACGCTTGACGGAAATTTGTTTCAAACAGAAAACGGCCAGATCATTGCGGATGTTGATTTTGCAGATAATAACTTCGGCGTAAATACTTCGGACGTGATCGTGGTTACGGGTATTGCAGACGTCGTCGGCACTGTCGCTATCAATTCAATTAACGGCGCCTTTATTGAGCCGGACGAATCTGGGGAGGTGAAGATTATCACCTCGGCTGCAGAGGTTGGATTACCGACAATTGTGGCGCTGGACACGGAAATTGTTGATTTCGAAACCCGCACCGATGCGGATGGCAATATTTTTCTGGCCTGGAATGTCGACTTTGCGCCGTCAGCCGGAGATTTCAACGCCAATCAAACAGCTGTTGCCAATTACCTGGTCGAAACAATTGCCACTGGGGAACCAAATGAACTGACAGATGTTCTCAATGCGGTTCTGGAAGCGCCAACCGCGGCGGTGCTGGCAAATTACTACGATCAACTTTCAGCAGAGCCTTATTTGCAAACGGAGCAAGCCGCTGTTCTGAGTGCGCAGCAGTTTGGTCGTGGCCTGTATGAATGCCCTGAATATGCATTGCCCGTTAGCGGTAAAGGGTGCGCATGGCTGCAAGTGAGCGGCCAGAAATCAAGCCAGTCCAGCGAGTTTGAAAGCGTTGGATATGATGAGTCCGTGATTGAAATGCAGTTCGGACTTGGCGGAAGCCTGAGTGAACAAATAGATATCCTGTTTGGTGTTTCCTATGCACAAACCTATCTGGACACGGAAGATCTTGCCTCAAGTGAAGGAAATCGGTTCCAGACCGGCGTTGGTGTAAGTTTCGCAAATGAGAGCGGGACCGTACTTTCCGTCGCCGCCGTTGGTGGTTACGCGACAACAGACGTCGAACGCTATCAAACTTTGACCGGGGCAGCCGTCACGGCGCGCGGAAATCAGAAATTATATTATGGGGGAGGTCAGGCGCGGGTCCTGCAGAATATCATGTTTGACGATATTTCTGTTGCCCCTGAGCTCGGAGCCTGGGTTGGTTATTTTCACCATAATGGTTTGAATGAATCCGGTGCCGGTGCAACAAATCTGGAAATTGATGCAGGTGGGAACACTTATGTTTCCTTCCGTCCAGCCGTAACAGTTGGCACAGAATTCAAAACCAGTGACGGCAACATGATACGACCTTATATCGGTGGTGGTGCGAGTTTCGTTCTGACAGAAGGTGGGCTCAGCCAGACTGATTTGACAGCCAATCTGCAAGGTGACGATAATCTGGCACCGGCTTTCACGGCGTCACGATCTTTGGAGAACCCATATTATGACGTGCAGCTCGGCCTCGATTGGGTTAGTCCCGCCGGCGTTGCGTTCAGGGTTGGCGGCATTGCTCAATTTGCAAGTAATTACCGATCCTATGGCGGCACCATGAGACTTGTGGCTCCGTTCTAAGACAGATAAACATTAAGTATACCGAGTTCAGTTTGGTGGAAGGATTTGATTGTGGAAGTAAAACTAGCCTATCGCGCGTTGATCATTGGGGCTTTGCTGGTGGCGGGAAGTAGCACGACTGTCGCCACACGAGCGCAAACGACGGCGCCCGTTGAAGCCAAACAGCCAGATAGTTCCTGGTCCGTGCAATGTGAAGCGAAATCCCGCGAAGCCCTTCCCGATTGCCGTATTGAACAGCGCGCAGTTGTCACGAAAACAGGCCGGCTTTTGATGCAGATCACTATTCGTGTTCCGGCAGAAACCCGCAAACCTGTGATGATGGTCCAGGGTCCGCTAGGCACGTTTCTTCCCGCAGGCCTCCAGTTAGATGTGGATGGATCCGAGCTGATGAAGCTGCCGTTCCAGACCTGTGAAGCCAATGGCTGTTTTGCGGGAACGCCGCTGTCCAGTGAACAGTTGCGGGTCTTGTTCGCCGGGCAAAAGCTCAATGTCCGTGTTCAGTCTGTGAATAAACAACCAATCACAGTTCCCATGTCCCTTATCGGTTTCACGTCTGCCTATAAAAAAATACAGTAGTTTTAGGTAGTGTGATAGGCGGAGGGACTAAAATTTTCTGACTGTATAGTTGGTAAAACAAGGCTATAGTTTCCTTAAAAAAGGAACAATGTCATGAAGCCAGTCTGTCTTGTTATGGGAGCCGGAGCCGGTATTGGCGGCACCGTCGGGAAGAAATTTGCCAAAGAAGGATATCATAGCGTTTTATGCCGGCGCAGTGATCAGGAAGGCCTCGACAAACTGGTCAGGGATATCGAGGATGACGGAGGATCGGCTTCGGGGTTTCTGCTCAATGTCGTTGAACCTGATAGCATCGAAAATCTTGTAAATTCCATCGAAGACGATATTGGGCCAATCGAAGTCGTCATCTTTAATTTGGGGGCGCAAGTTGGTGATCGCTCGCTCAAGGACACTAGCTACAAGGTATTCGAATTGGGCTGGCGCATGGCAACCTTCGCTTTGTTCCGCTTGGCCTCCATTGTTTGTCCGTTGATGGAAGAGCGCGGGAGCGGTGTCATTCTCGTCACCTCTGCCACTGCGGCGATGCGGGGAAATAAAGGGCAACATTCCCATGCCGCGGCCATGGGTGGACGGCGGATGCTATGCCAGTCCCTCAATGCGGAATTCGGCCCGAAAGGCATTCATGTCGCCCATATCCTGATTGATGGATCAGTGGATGCACCGGATACTCTTGGCAAAATGCTGGGCGAAGAAAAGTTCAAACAATTGAGAGAAACAAAGGGTCTGGAGAATGATGGTCTTGTCTTGCCCGAAAAAATTGCAGAGACATATTTCCATATTGCCCGTCAGCATCGTTCAACCTGGACAAATGAGCTGGATATCCGGTCCTTCTCTGATATGCCATGGTGGAATCACTAGCTGTGTCGGCGTTACTATTGCCAACGATCTTGAGACTGGTGGTGTTGTTTAAACCAGCCAGGAATATTTAGTAGCTTCATCAACGAAGGCCTGCACGGCGGGCGATCGATGGCGACCTGAGACAGTCACCAATTCTACATTGCGCAGGATATCCGGATCCGTAATTGGCCGGTTTTGGACACCCTCAACGGATATGGCATACTCGGGTATGATGGATATGCCCATGCCCTGCAAAACCATATTCTGCAACCAGTCTTCGCGTTCGCTTCGGTACCAAACGGAAACCTCGATGTCTCGTTTTCGTAAGAGCTCAAAGAAAGAGTTTCTGAATTCACAATTTAACCGATCCAGATATCGTTCATTCGCCAGCTCGCCAATAGGGATTTCGGTCATGGCAGAAAAACGGTGGTCAGGTGGAAATATGGCGACCATGCGTTCTTGATACAAACGAACTGTATCGAAGCGGTCTTCTAACTCAGTAGGCAATCCAAGTAATGCGCAATCAAGGTTGCCTGACAATAACCCTTCATTCAGATCTTGCGGCGTGACGTCATAAATTGTCAAGTCGATGCCAGGATGGATCATCTGAAAGCGCGACAGGAAGGGAATAGTGCGCAAGGATCCGATCGTGCACATAATGCCGACTTTCAAGGGTGATTTTTCCAGATTTAGCAACTTGCTCGCTGCCAAAACCGCATCTTGTGTTGTGGTGTTGACGCGGCCCAGATGCTCCTTCATCACCTGACCCAAATCCGTAAGATGTGTTCGGTTGCGTTCCCGTCGAAACAGCGCACCGCCAAGTTCCTCCTCTAGTTTTTTTACGGCCCGTGTCAGCGCTGGTTGCGAGACATTGCACCGCTCTGCGGCTCTCGTGAAATTGAGGGTTTCGGCTGTGGTCAGAAAGTATCTTATTTGGTGAAATTCCATCGTAGGCTTCTTTCACTATAACCATAGAACATTGAAATCATAGAATAACGGTATTTTTGTTTATGGCAACCCATGGGCATAATCCAGCTCTAACTGGTCAGAAATAAGGATGAAACAATGTTAAGAAATACTATTCCAATTGTCGGAAAAACTTTGGCAGCTGTTCTGGCAGGTATTTTAGTCATGATATTTGTCGTCGAAAAAGCAATGGCGGAAGAGCGCATTGAAGGTCCGAAATATGATGCTGAAGGCCAGCTTTTACGGGCTGATGGCTGGCGGCAATGGATTTTCATCGGCGCGCCCCTAACCCCCAATTCGTTAAATGACGGTAAGGCAGCCTTTCCGGAATTTCACAATGTCTATATCGAGCCCAAAGCATTCGCACATTTCGTTGAGACCGGGCAATTTCCCAACGGAACCATGATCGCAAAAGAATTGGTTAGTGTTGGTGAAACCGAAGCCGTGAGTGGCACAGGGTTTTTCCAAGGAGACTTTCAAGGCTTGGAGTTCGCTGTGAAGGATACGGAGCGTTTTCCAGATGAGCCCGGCGGCTGGACATACTATAGCTTCGGCCATGCTCTGCCTTATAAAAAACTAGCCAAGGCTTTTCCGACAGAAACCTGCGCGGCCTGTCATGAGGCGGCGGCAAGCTTTGATATGGTCTTCATGCAATATTATCCCGTGCTTCGGGCAGCAAAACCTGAATAACAGTACCGTACCAGGCAGGAGGGGAATTTCCCTTCCTGTTTGAACATGTATTGACAGGACCATTGGCGCCCTTCCCCGCACAAGTAGGGCATAGCAGCAGGAATTGAAGAAAAGACCGAACAGGGTGTTTTGCTCTTTTTCTAAGCGGTATTCTCGGCAACCAGTTCCGAATAAAGCTGCCGAATTCTTTTGGAAACGGGTCCGAGACCGTCATAATCACCAATGCGCTTACCATCAATTGTCGTAACAGGTGTTTGCGCGCCAAACGTGCCGGTCAGGAAGGCTTCATCGGCACCATACGCTTCGTAGAGACTGTAATTTTTTTCGTAGACGGGTATGTCACTAGCGCGGCAAAGTTCGATGACTTTCTGGCGAGTGACGCCGTTCATGCAGTAATCACCGGTCGATGTCCAAACTTCATCTTTACGAACGATAAAAAAATTGCAGGCGTTTGTGGTGTTTACGAAACCATGAGGGTCCAGCATAAGGCCTTCATCAGCGCCAGCCTGTTCTGCTTGTAGGCAAGCGATGACACAGTTCAATTTGGAGTGTGAATTGAATTTGGCATCCTGAGACATCGGTAATCCTCGGACCTGCGGCACCGTCGCGAGCCGGATGCCACTCGTGTGCAAACTGGTTGCTGGTTTGGAATGCTCCATGATTATCACGATGGTCGGCCCGGATTGCGATAGTGCCGGATGTTGGAAAGGCTTTACCTTTGTTCCCCGTGTGATCATGAGACGGCAATGAACATCATGGGTCATGTCATTTGCCGCAGCTGTTGCACTCAAAGCGTCAAGAATACCAGCGCGGTCCAGCCCGGTCTCCAATGCAACCGCTTTACAGCTATTGAAAAGCCGGTCCATATGTTCGTCAAAAAAGGCCCATTTACCATTATAGAGACGCATGCCTTCCCACATGCCATCTCCCAACATAAATCCTGAATCGTAAACCGACACTTTGGCTTGGTCGCGCGGAACAATGTCACCGTTGATATAGATCTTTATATTCTGGTTCCGTTCGTCTTCTAACGCATCGTGGGTGCTGTGACTTGGCACGGTCATATGATTTGGAACCCTTACGTTCTTATTAAATCTGGCTTTCGAAGTCGCTAATGTACAAATAGTTTAAACCGGATTGGCGTGAAAACCAAGAAATCAGCGCCGATATTCGGTTCCGGTTATCATTCGAAAATTAATGGTGTATAAAATATACATCATCTTTTACCGGCGGGACAATGAGCATGCAATTATCTATACTCAGATCAGAAATTGCCACCATTGTCTGCGCGATTGCTTTAATTTTCTTTCTTGTGTTTGGAGCGGATCTGGCACCTGATAAGGTCGGGGTTTCCGCGTCTCTTGCGCTTCTCGCAGGATTATTTTTTGTTATGTTGTGGGCAGCATTTAGTGTCGTGCGCCATGCAGAGTGCCTGGCGTCTATATTGGGGGAACCTTACGGGACGCTCATTCTAACATTATCCGTTATCGGAATTGAGGTCGCCCTTATTGCCTCCATCATGATTGCCGGTGCTGATAAGCCAACACTTGCTCGCGATACCATGTTTTCCATACTGATGATTGTGCTGAATGGGCTGGTGGGGTTGAGCTTGCTTTGCGGTGGTTTGAAGCATCGCTTACAGGAATATAATCTTCAAGGTGCTAGCGCATATTTGACCATGCTGATGCCTTTTGCCTTCCTTGGCCTCATTTTGCCCCGGTTTACGGAATCCGCGCCTGGTGGCGAAATTTCGAGCATAATGGCGGTTTTCCTTATAGTGGTTTCAGTTGTTCTATATGGTATTTTCCTTGCGGTTCAGACTGTTACCCATAGTGATATTTTTCAATATCAGGCGCCGGAAAAAGATAACCCAACCCTTTCAGATAGTCATGACGATCATCATGACTATGCCGTACGCAGTAAGACATTTCACACTATTGGGCTTTTGGCTGCTCTTCTGCCCATTGTCTTTTTGTCGAAAATACTTGCCGGATATGTTGATTTCGGAATGGATGCGTTGGGCGCACCGCTGGCTTTAAGTGGATTTCTTATTGCGGCGTTGATTTTGACCCCGGAAGCTTTGAGCGCCATTCGCGCCGCGCGCAGTAATCAGCTTCAAAGATCTGTCAATATCTGCCTCGGCTCCGCCTTGTCTTCCATGGGATTGACCATCCCAACCGTCCTGGTTGTCGGTTGGATCTTGGGGCAGCGGGTGGAATTAGGCCTAGAGCCAGCGGATATTGTGATCCTCGCTATGACACTTATTGTTAGCCTGATCACCTTCGTAAGCAAACGCACGCATGTACTTCAAGGGGCCGTTCATCTGGCTCTTTTCGCAACCTATCTGATCTTGATTTTCGACTAATTATCGTAACTTGGTATCAGGGTTTAAAGGACATGTCTCCGCGCCGTAACCTGGAAGAGGTACGTGGCAAGAGCGGTACAAGCGAATAGCCCCATGGCAAAAACAATTGGCCAGTTCGCACTTTCAGTCAAGTCGAACAACCAGCCACCAATAGGCGGCGCAAGGGCCTGCAAAACGAAATAGATCGTAAAGAAAAGACCCATACCGATGGCGCGATTTTCCGGTCTCATGGCAACCCCCGTCAAGGACATGATGACGCCCGCTGGCGCTATCCCTGCGAAACCGAACAACAAAGTCGATGAAAGCCCAAATGGTGTATAAATAAGCAGGGCCAACGAAATCACGGCAACCCCCATGCAAAAGTAAATAATTACGTCAGGTTTACCGCTTTGATCGGACAGATAACCGAACATTGAAATGGTGAAAATCATCATCCAGCTAGCGATACTGATTGTGCCCAGGGCTGTGAGCGTATCATACCCGTTCACTTCCAATACGATTGGTGCAAAGCTCAGATAAAGTACATAAGCGGCGTTAAACAAAGCCCAGATCAAAGCTGCAAGTGTTGTCAAGGCAACCTCTGCACGGCTTAGTGTAAAGCGAAAGCCACCGGACGCTTTGGCAATGCCTGGCGCATCTTTGCAAAGAAATAGGATGATACAAGCACTGAAAAAGCAATAGAGGGATACAACCCAAAATGCTGATTGCCAGTCGTAATTTTCCGCGATCCAACCCTGACCGATTTGTCCGATTGCGATCCCGATTGGCCACGAGGAAACCAGAACGCTCATTGCTAATGCCAGGTTTTTTCCGGCAAACCAGTCCGCAACCATTTTCGTGAAAAATATGCTCGAAAAGACGAAACCGACACCGCTAATAAAACGTCCCAACGCCAGCAATTCAAAACTGCTTGCGATCGCGGCACAGGCGCCGCCAACGGCAAGTGTTAGCAGTCCCATACCAATAATGAAACGATCGGACGCAAAGCGCCCGGAAAGGCCTGCAGGAATAGCGAGAAACATACCTGGAACCATAAACAATCCGATTAACGTCCCGATTTCTGTGTAATCTAGGTTGAGATCCGCGACCAGATTTGTGGATATTGAGCCAAGTGTTTGAAATTGAAACCCGAGGCCTATACGGGCCACGAAAAGTAATGCGAGAGTTATCCAGCGGGCGTTATTAGATTCTATCAATACATATTCCCAACGCTGCTTTTAACCTCAAATAATGGTTATGCCGGATAGTATTCGATATTGAAATTTTAAGCGAGTATTAGTGATATTCAAGAGCATCATCTATTTGAGCACGTTCTCTAATTTTTTTGCCGTGCCACTGCCCTTAATCGGCGTCGCGCCGCGTAAGCGTGGCGAGCAACTGATTATCTGCGCCGAAGAAGGCGAGAAGCAAATGCGTTGCTGTTATGCTTTGTGTGGCTTCAAGTGCTTTAGAAAAACCTCTCTCTGTTTCCATCATTTCTGGGGGGCAGGCCATTTGCGTCATGGCCAGTGGGCCAATGTCGAATTTGCCTTGTTTTACAGAAAATTTTCCGTTGAAGCGGTTGCACCCACCGAGACCGCTCACCAAGTCATCCCGTTTGAAGGCAATCCAGGCCTCCTCTTCGACAGGCATACCTGCCAGGTCACGCAACTGCCATTCAGATCCGGCTAGCGAGCTGAGGCGCCCGCCACCCTTGAAGGCATCCGGGCCTGTGCCTTCTTTTAAATACTGCGCAGCGGACCAACCAATTATCCGGCTGTATCCGATTTTGCACCAGCGATCTTTAAGTGCTGCCGTTCGTTTAGCCGCATTCGCAGACGCCCATTGATCTGCATCAAGCCCTCCGACGCATCCTAAATTCGCCAGGCCATCTGTACCGGCCGGTATTTGACCCAAAATAGGCGAGGTTATGCTAGGACCTGAGCGTATGTTGAGTAAGCTGTTCGATGTTACGTCGTTGAGGCGATAGAAATCGGGCCCATCCGCACCAGCTTGTGCCAGTGATGGGCTTAGAGATAAAAAGGGTAACATCATAATCAAACGGGAGAACCTTCTAAATATCTGCATGATGCTACCTTTCAAGAGTGAAGCTTTTATCGTTCAAATCATTCTTCCAACAAACCTTCGACTAAACATTGCACGCTAAAGGCGTCAGCAAATGAAGGTAAAAGCTTTTCACCCATATAGTATTGATCGCAAAGATTTGCGAGTTGTGCCTGACGGGCTTGCTCCGCAACATCACCTTTGTCAGAAAACAGGGGTATTTTTACGCCGTCTGTTTGTAAGTGGCCAAAGTAGAAATCCTGAAGTGTAAAGGTTTTTGAGGTGCTGTTGACGGTGAAAGAGATGAGATCTTCCAGATTTTCCGCCGCTTTCGATTTGAGAGAGACGGGGACATCGCCGAAAACCAATTCCGCATCCAACTGGGTTTCACACAATTTTTGGTTTTCCGGATAGTGAACTGTTTTTGACTTAATGGAACCAGGTCCAAAAAATTTGCCACAAAGATATAGGAAATGAGTGGTTACTTCACGGGTGAACCCACCGTCTTCGCGATATTTGAGCCACGCCGCGTTATTTTGCCATTCGCGGGGCCACATGCTGAACTGAAGAGAAATTTCCGCAGATTGAGGAGCGCCGAATACTCCGGTTGCAAGTTCCTGCTGGAGAATTCCAACGGCACCGGCGGAGGCAAGAGACAAATTTACTGCATTGAAGATATTACTCTGTTGCGTCATTTCTACGAGCTTCTTGCCCTCATCCAAGGACACGCTGAGAGGTTTCTCACAGAAAATAGCTTTGCCCGCAGCAACGCAGGCTTCGGCATACGCAACGTGATATTTTGGTGGAACACCTATATACACAAGATCAACCTCCGCCGAGGAAATCAAGGCGCTGGCGTCGACAGCAATGTTCAACCATGGAAAAGCGGCTTTTGCTCTATCGCATTCGGCCGGTGAAATATCCCAAGCAGCAACAACTTCAAGACGTGGTTCTTTCGGCATGTAAGTCAGCATCCTGTGCCCCATAATACCAAGCCCGAGAATTCCAACTCTTATTTTCTTTTCCACGATGTTCCATCTTTCTTGTTTATTGACCGTTGGCCTGAGTACCCAAATGAATAATACAATTCATCATTTAAGGTGTCTATTGGATAGGGGGGAAGTTTTTTTATCGGCCTTAGCCAAATCACCTGCGCTGAAGGAGAATTAAATCAATTAGATCATAATCGCCGTCGGCTCTAAAAGCGAAAATGCGAGTTGAAGGGCAAAATAATCTTTCTTCTCAAATAGCGAACGGCTAGGGTTCAGCACCTGTTACTGCCATTTGAGGTGACATGCAAAATACGACTTTTCAGCCTTTTTGGTTCGCGCAAGCCCTGCAACGTGAAGCTTCGGTTTCGCCTATTTCTCTGACAAGGGACACCACTGCCGATGTGTGTATTGTCGGAGGTGGCTACACGGGCTTGTGGTCAGCACTTCAGCTGAAGAAGCAGAAGCCATCACTAGATATTGTCCTTATCGACAAAGGACTGTGTGGCAGTGGGGCATCGGGACGTAACGGTGGTTGCATGGTGACCTGGTCTGGAAAATACTTCACTTTATTGGCGACATACGGCGCGGAAGAAGCGGCTCGATTGGTCAAAGTATCAGAGCAAGCGCTGTTTCACATCAGGGATTTCTGCCACGATCATCAGATAGACGCGGAAGTCCGTGTGGAGGGCGTATTGAATACTGCGACGAATAACGCTCAACTTGGTGCCCTGGATAATGTAATCAACGCATTAAAGGATCAGAATCTCAATTCATGGCAACGATGGGCACCCGCTGAGGTACAAAATGCCGCTGGATCAACGCGGCATATTGAGGGGGTCTTTTCACCAGTAGGCGGCAGTCTTCATCCGGGTATGTTGGTCCGGGGGTTGCGGCAGGCGGCCCTGAATTTGGGCGTCCGCATTTATGAAAATACACCTTTGATTGCTCTTGATAATGGCCGGCCTGTATCTGTTAAAACAGCCAATGCTGTAATTACTACCAAGAAAACTGTACTTGCTCTTAACGCCTGGATGCCGACCGTGTTCCCAGCCTTCAATCGCAGTATTATGTTGGTTTCCTCAGATATGGCAATCACCAAGCCAGCCCCAGATTTGATGAAGAGTGCGGGCCTAGCTGATGGAAAAGCGGTAATCGATAACCGAGCATTTGTTCATTATTACCGTAGCACTTTGGATGGCCGTTTGATGATGGGCAAAGGCGGCAATATGATTTCTTTAAACAATGTCGTTGCTGCTAAATTTGACCAACCGAGTCGGTATGCAAAACAACTACGAGAGGCCATAGATCACTTTTTCCCAAGCCTCATTGACACTGATATTGAAGCTACCTGGACCGGGCCGTCGGATCGTTCAACGACAGGGCTGCCGTTTTTTGGCTCCCTGAATGGTAATCCTGACATCGTTTACGGCCTTGGATATTCGGGTAATGGCGTTGGCCAGTCGTATGTCGGGGGGCAATTTCTGACGGCTTTGGTGCTGGGTCAGGATAATGAATGGACAAGATCTATAATGGCTAAAGGGCCTTTGGGAGCCTTTCCACCTGATCCTTTACGGTGGCTGGGGGCTATGATGGTCAAAAATGCAATACAGCGAAAAGAGCGAATGGAAGATGCGGATCAAAGGCCTTTTTGGTTTGATCGGCGGCTTTCTAAAATAGCCGCGACAACGGCCGGGCGTTTAAAGAAAATCTAGTTGAATAAAGGGTGCTGCTTTCACATTTACCCGATTATAGAACCCCGGCTATTGATATATGGTTCGTCTTCGTTAGACTACGTCACTATAAATTTTCTATGCGTTATAAACGCTTACACAATAAGAGAAGATACAATGAACTTTGATGCAATTGTGCAGGGGCGGCGCTCTATCCGTGGCTATAAAATTGATCCCATTCCAAAAAAAGTTCTCGAAGAAATAATCCAGATCGCAACGAGAGCGCCTTCTTCCATGACCACCCAGCCCTGATACTTGCACGTGATCAGCATGGAGCCGGGGTATTGGGTCCGTCATTAACGGCCAGGGTATCATGCAGTCGTCCGTCGTACGTGAACACGCTGGGATACCGGAAAACCACGTGATACAAACGTCCGTTGCCATGGGGTATCCTGACTTTGATTTTCCGGCGAATGCAGTCGTACCGACACGCCGGTCAGTAGAGGAAGTTGCAGCTTTTATCGGGTTCGGTGACGAGCACTAAAAAAGCGTGTAGAAGTAAATTGACATAAGGGCAGGGCACAGGAACATGACAAAGGAAACAGCGTTATATCAGCCTGTGAAGTCCCTGTTGGAAGCCAAAGGGTACGAAGTCAAAGCTGAAGTCAAAGGCTGCGATGTCGTCGGTGTAAAAGACGGCTGTCCTATCGTCATCGTCGAATTGAAACTCTTGTTTTCTCTGGATTTGATTCTTCAAGGTATCAATCGGCAGAATATGACGGATGATGTTTATATGGCGGTTCTTGCACCGAATACGACACTCAAGAGAAAAAACTGGAGGGGTCGCCAGCGCGGTTATGTGAAGCTTTGCCGCCAACTGGGTCTCGGATTAATGACAGTTGCCGTAGAGCCGAGGCCTGAAGGAATTGTCACAGTTTTACTGGACCCTAAAGCCTATGCCCCACGAAAAAGTAAGGTTCGAAAAACACGTCTTGTTACCGAGTTCCAGAAACGCTCAGGTGATCCCAATACGGGAGGCATTAACCGCGCTCAGATAATGACAGCCTATCGCCAGGATGCACTTCGCTGTGCCACTGTTCTAGGGAACAAAAAGGAGATGAAAGTAGCGGAAATCAGACAGGAAGCAGCTGTGCAGAACGCTGCTTCTATCCTGCAAAAGAACCATTACGGTTGGTTTGAGCGGGCATCACGTGGTGTCTATTGCCTAACAGCGGTGGGACGGGAAAGCTTGCTAATTAATAGAACGGAACCGCAAAAATCGAGCGATGAAGAAGAAAGCATCGAATAGGAAAGATACGAAATATGAAAAAGATATTCGTCACTGGCTTCGAAGCTTTTGGAAATACGCCTGTTAATCCGGCCGAACTCGTCGCACGGCATATAGATGGTTCTCAAATTTGCGATGTGGATATAGTTTCGAAAGTCATTCCCAACACCTTCTTCAAATGTATAGATACCGTACGAGAGGCCCTTGATGAGGAACAGCCAGATGCCGTTGTCATGTTGGGAGAATTTGGTGGTAGATCGATGCTTACTGTTGAGCGCATTGCCCAGAACATGAATGATGGCGTTCGCTATGGATTGCAAGATAACGCGGGCCAGGAGCTGCAAGGTGATCTCACCGTCACGGGTGGGCCAGTTGCGTATTACGCTACTTTACCCATAAGAGCGATGGTACTTGCGATGCGAAAGGCCGGTATTCCAGCGGATATTTCCGATGCTGCAGGTACCTTTTGTTGTAATCATTTAATGTATGGAATACTTCACCACATAGCGATAAATAATTTGAAAATTCGAGCCGGCTGGATACATATTCCTCATCTACCGGAGGTCGCTGCGCTTGATGACAATCTCGGTGCGCCGAGCATGTCCTTGTCGACTAGCATCGACGGGGTGCGCGCTGGTATACAGGCGGTTTGTGCGCATAGCGAAGACAGCACCGAACCATTTGTTTCGCGGTTTCAAATTTGAACTCCAAGAAACCGTTACTGTATTCACAGTGCGCGATTTTTACGCTCACGGATAACGGTATAAATTCCACTTAAAACCACTAGGGCGCTGCCGAGCAAGGTGATGGCGTCCGGCCGTTCATCGAAGATGAGAATACCGAGAACCATAGCAAAGATTAGTCTTGTATACCGAAAAGGCGCGATAACGGATAATTCACCAGCGCGCATCGCCGCGGTCAACGCATAATAAGCGATCACTCCTGTAAATATGATAGCTGCTAGCTGCAAACTGTTCGTCGTCGTTGGAACTACCATCGGCCCGGTCCAGAACAGCAAAATGAGACCGGCGATAATCAACATAAAGAACCCGTAGATGCCGAGTTGCATATTGGAAAGAGACGGTGGCGCGGCCCGTGTCGCTAAATCTCGTCCTGCGAAACCAAGGGTTCCCAGAACCGCAAATAGAGACGCGGATTCAAAACCACTCAATCCGGGGCGCAGGATGAGAAGGACACCGATAAATCCTGCAATAATGCTGCCCCACCGATGCCATCCAACTGTCTCCCCGAAAAACACGATGGCACCGACCGCAACCACTAATGGCGTGGCTTGCAAAATAGCCGAAGCACTGGACAGCGGTGTAAGCGCAATCGCCAGGGCGAAGAACAAGCGGCCTGTGACTTCGCAAACGGATCTAATGAGAATTGCTCGCGACAAAATTTGCCGATGAAAGATGACTTCGCCCCGAACTTTAGTCAGAAGCATGAAGACAAGCATTCCGCCAAGGCCAAATACAATAAGCGCCTGCCCAATAGGAATAGATTGCGTCGCCGCCTTAAAGAACATGTCTTCTAATGCAAAAGCGGCCATCGCCGAAACCATCAAGATGGCGCCGCGGAGATTATTCATTATCGGAGCATTTCTCAATCAGGAGGCGGATTACTGGTTCGAACCCCGGTTACACCATTAAAATTGTAACCGGGCTACTACATCAGGGACTAAACTGTTATTAATGCCTATCTCAATTCCCGTCGAAGGATTTTTCCTACCGGGCTCTTCGGCACTTCATCAATAAATTCAATCTGTTTAGGTACTTTATAACCGGTCAGGTTCTTTCGGGCAAAAGCAATGATGGTCTCTACTGTAAGATCTGTGTCTTTCTTGACAACAAACAGCCTGAGTGCTTCGCCTGTAGTGTCGTCGGGAACACCGATGCAAGCGCATTCCGTGACCTCATCCATCATGGCAATAACCGCTTCAATTTCGTTGGGATATACATTGAAACCGGATACGATCACCATGTCCTTCATCCGGTCAACGATTTTAACATAGCCATCTTCTGAAATCTCGGCTACATCGCCAGAGCGGAAATATCCGTCGGACCAGAAAGCTTCCTTATTGGCTTCATCCTGGCGCCAATATCCAGACATTACCTGTGGCCCCTTGATACAAAGTTCACCCGGTTCTCCTGTCGCCACTTCGCTCCCGTTTTCATCCCGAATGGATACATCAGTTGACGATAATGGTATGCCGATGGTTCCTGTAAAAGTTTGCGAGGGCAGGGGATTGACAGATACTACTGGCGAGGTTTCACTCATACCGAAACCTTCGGTGATATGCATGCCGGTGATGTCTTTCCAGCGATTAGAGACGGCTTCCTGGCAGGCAGTGCCGCCGCCAAGGCAATATTTGAGCGCGGAAAAATCAAGCTCCTTGAACGCAGGCGTCAAGGAGAGGCCATTATACAAAGTATTGACGCCGGTAAAGACGGTGAATTTCCATCTGCCCATTTCTGCAATAAAGCCGTCAATGTCCCGCGGGTTGGTAATCAAGACATTGGTAGCACCGACACTCACATATGTCAGGCAATTTACTGCCAGAGCGAAGATGTGATAAAGCGGGATAGCCGTAATGACGACCTCATTTTCTTCGGAAATAAAATCGCCTAAAAACGACTTGATCTGCAGGATATTGGCAACCAGGTTGCTGTGGCTGAGCGCGGCCCCTTTGGATAAACCAGTCGTGCCGCCTGTATATTGCAGAAACAATAAATCACTCCCGGTCAGGCCCGGATCCGTGAATTCGAGATCTGAACCTTTTGCGACTGCGTCGGGCATCGTCGCGGTGACGGTCAGGCCCTCGTCCGCTGCCGGGCTGGGTATTCCGCCACCGTGAAAATCATCCAAAGTCAACGTGATGATATTCTTTACTTTCGTACCGTCGAGAGCGTCCGCCAGAACGGACGTGGAGCCCGTAAAAATTACAATGGTTTCGGTATCGGCGTCCTGCAGTTGGTGCCGTAATTCACGTCCGGTATAGAGCGGATTAACATTCACCTGCACCGCGCCAGCTCCAACAATACCAAACATGGCAACAGGAAAGGCCATGCAATTGGGGGTCATTAGCGCAATACGGTCGCCTTTCTTTATGCCGAGCTCGCTTTGCAGATAAGCAGAGAAATTTCGCGCCAACACTTGAATTTCGGCATAGCTTCTGTTTTGTCCGAAGCTTGAAAAGGCAGTGCGATCCGCGAATCTTTCGCATGAATTGTTAAATATGCTCATTAGTGTCATGTCCGGCTCCAGGTCTATCTCTGCCGGTATTTTTGCGCCGTAATGCTGCTGCCAAACTCGATCCATTTATTTTGCTCCCTGATTTCGATTTGAAATGACATATGCCCGATATAATATTCGATGTCGATTTTTATCTTGAAAACGAAATTTGATTTTGACGATCTCGTTGTCTGCTACTCAACGGTATTACGAATGCCATTTTTCCATAGTAACATCTGGTAAACAGATTGGATTTGTGGGCAAGATATCTTTAAATTTAACACCATAGAAATTGTTTGGCGGTAATATTATTGACCACTTTATCCCCTCGAAACATCGGTTTGCTGTTCGTTTTTTCCGCAGGCCTTTTGTGGTCGACCGTAGGTCTTGGTATTCGGCTTATCGATGATGCTTCGGTATGGCAAATATTATTATATAGATCTGGCAGTCTGACAATATTTTTGGGGATTGTAATTACACTACAAACGCGGGCCAACCCTGTCGTCTTGATATTGAAATCAGGCTTGCCAGCGGTTATCGCGGCTTTTTCCCTTGTTGGCGCCTATACCGGTGCGATCTATGCCATTCAGGTCACGTCTGTGGCCAATGCTTTGTTGCTTTTCGGCACAGCTCCTTTTATGGCGGCTGTTCTTGGATTACTTATTCTAAAAGAACGGGTGAGGCGAGTGACTTGGTTGTCCATTTTTGTTGCGATGATTGGCGTAATGGTGATGGTCACTGATAAAACTACGGGAGGTGCTCTTTCGGGTAGTTTGGCAGCTTTGGCATCAGCTTTTGGTTTCGCGGTTTTCACTATTGCACTGCGATGGGGCAAATCAAGTAATATGCTGCCGTCAGTGTTTTTATCTGGAATTATAGGCGTCGTTATTATGACGATAATTTGCATCCATATGAACCTGTCTTTCAAATTATCATTTAATGATGCAGGTATTGCTATGGCAATGGGAGTATTTCAAGTCGGCGCTGGATTAGTTTTGTATATTATCGGGTCTCGCACGCTATCGGCAGCAGAATTGACTTTATTATCAATGTCCGAAGGCATCCTTGCTCCGGTATGGGTGTGGATATTTCTAGGTGAAACCGCAACATCTTATACTTTAGCCGGCGGCGCTATTTTGCTTTGCGCGATTGCGGGAAATGCGGTGTTCGGAGGGAAGCGGCATACTCCTAAATGGGGTAAATAAACAGAATAACAAAACTACAATTAGAATTTTTCTTTGCATCATTAATTCGGCGCATTAGAAGTAATGAGGAGGCGCCCAATAAGGCGCCTCCTGCCTTTTTTTAATCCTTAAACTTCTTGATTTCTCCGGAAGCAAGACGTTCACGGTAGGAATTGAATTCCTTCTTAACCTGTCCCATCAGGAAATATAGCCCGATGATGTTGACGACAGCCATCGCGAAAATTGCAGCATCAGAAAAATCAATTACAGGGCCAAGACTTGCTGCTGCTCCAATAACAACGAAGATGCAGAAGATGATCTTGAAGACCAGTTCTTTTGTTTTTCCTTCACCAAAGAGATAAGTCCAACTCTTTAAGCCGTAGTAAGACCAGGAAATCATTGTCGAGAAAGCGAACAAGACAACGGCGACAGCCAGAACATATGGGAACCAGCTAATGCCGGAACCGAAAGCGGCAGAGGTCAAGGCGACACCGGAATTTCCGTCAACAGTTGCGATCATGGATCCATCGACCATGTAGTTTCCGGTCACTGGATCTACAATCAATTGGCCTGAAATCGTAATCACGAGAGCTGTCATTGTGCAGATCACAACAGTATCGATAAATGGCTCTAACAAAGAGACAAAGCCTTCAGTGATCGGTTCCTTGGTTCTAACGGCTGAGTGAGCGATCGCCGCTGAACCAACACCAGCTTCATTGGAGAAAGCAGCCCGTTTGAAGCCCTGGATCAAAGCACCAACAAATCCACCAGCTACTCCTAGGCCAGTAAAAGCACCTTCAAAAATTTGACCGAATGCCCATCCGATTTTGTCATAATTGATTATTATTATGATAAGTGCTGCCAACACATAAAGTATGCCCATAAACGGTACGACTTTTTCCGTAACGCGGGCAATTGATTTCAATCCACCGACAATTACGGCGAAGACAATCGTGGCGAAGACCAAACCAGTGATCCAACCTGGGTAATCACCAAAAATACCAGCAATCTGGGCATGCGCCTGATTGGCCTGGAACATATTTCCACCACCAAGAGCACCGAGTATACAGAAAATCGCAAATAACACCGCGAGGATTTTACCACCTGGTAATCCAAGTTCCTTGAATCCCTTTGATATGTAGTACATCGGTCCGCCAGAGACTGTCCCATCCGCATATTCGTTGCGGTATTTGACCCCCAGAGTACATTCAGTAAATTTAGACGCCATACCAAGCAATCCGGCAAGGATCATCCAGAAAGTCGCTCCCGGACCACCAATACCGACAGCAACAGCGACCCCCGCGATATTTCCAAGGCCTACTGTCCCGGATAACGCAGTTGCAAGCGCTTGAAAGTGACTAACCTCACCTGCATCATTCGGATTAGAATAATCGCCTTTAACCAGGCTGATTGCATGTCCGAAGAATCTGAACTGGACGGCACCAAAGTAAATCGTAAATACCGAAGCGGCTATAACCAGCCACATGACAATCCAGGGAAAACTTGTGCCAGGTATTGGCGCAAATATAAGACTCACGAATGGGCCCGTGATCATAGAAAACACTTCATTAACCTGTTGATCAAGTGATTGTACTTCTTGAGCAAAAGCTGTTGTAACCCAGCCATTCGCTGCAAATAACACTAGCAATGCTGTAATACTTTTTCTCATTACTTATTTCCCCCTTAACTTACTACTGTCACTGGTACAGTCGCGCTCATAACCAGATTAGATGTCGCACTGCCAAAGAGGCGACTTGCAAGGCCATGGCCCGACGTACGCCCGACGATGATTTGCTCCGCGTTTTCTTCTTTGGCAACAGCATTCAAAATGTCGGCAACATGACCATGACGAACGATACCTCTTGCTTTGATATTTGCCTTTTCCAACTTTTCAACAGAGGGATGAACGACGCGCTCAACTGCAACAGAGATTTCCTCCTCCCGCCGTTTATGGCGTTCTTCATTTTCTTCAGGTGTTTGAAATGAATAAGGTGACCATTCCACAACGTAAACCAGCAAAAGCTCGCTGCCTTCGATTAGTCCAGCCATTCGTTTGCCATATTCTACGGCACGATCTCCAGATTCATGGCCATCCAAGCCAATAACCAAAGTAGTCATATTTTACTCTCCTCTTAGACGAAACAGAACGCGATTACGCAATATGAAAGACATCTCTTCCGTAAAATGGAAAAGTTAAATCCGTATCTGTGGTTTCTTTTAAAATCATTGGTCCCCCAATCCAGTATAGAATAGAATTCTCTAATTTAGAAAATGTTTTAATTTCATCCACTTTCAGTTCGGAAGTTGGGATGATAGGATCTTTGCGAAATTAGTCTCAATCATTGGGCAGGGATCTTCCATGGACATTCGCAAGACCACTTTAATAAAAGAAGTCATCGAAACAGATAGCTTTTACGAAGCCTGCAATCCAATAACCCGAGTGGTCGCAATAGCCGTCATCAAAAACCCATTTGCCGGGAGTTTTGTTGAAGATTTGTCAGGTCTCTTTGATATTGGCGGTCAACTTGGTGATAGGTTAGTGAACGATGCTGTTGAAGCGCTCCCCAACCCGGCTGTTAGTTATGGTAAGGCGGCCATCGTTGGCGTTGCGGGCGATTTTGAGCATGGCGGGGCGTTAATCCATCCAATGCTTGGCAAGCCCATGCGAGCAGCCGTTGGCGGAGGCGAGGCGCTAATTCCCTCTAACGTAAAAGTCGCGTCCGCGGGCGTTGAAATCGATATACCTTTGGGACACAAAGATGAGGCTTGGTCATTTGATCATTTTGACACTATGACAGTAATGGTTGCTGATGCACCACGGCCAGATGAAATTTTACTCTGTGTGGCGGTATCTGACGGCCCTCGAACTCATCCGCGCGTCGGTAGTGGCCCGGTAACAAACTGAGAATAGAATTCTTTAGTCGTTGCAAGGCAGAATTCACCAAAAAAAGACGTCCGCGAAAATAGTATTCTGATTATCCAACTTCACGTTAGAATTTTCTTCTAGGCAGCTTCTTTGGCTCGACTTCGACAATAACAAGACGCGTGGATTGGTACTGTTGCACGAGCAACGGCTTGGTCGAGCATTAATTTTATATGCTTGGCTTCGGTCTGTTCGCCTCGGCGGTCAAGGCATTCGTGGAGACCGTGCAAACTCCATACATTACGTGGATGCTGGCAGGCCCTTGCCAAAGTATCGTCAAGCCCTAAGTCGGCGCGATAAATTGATTCTGCTTCTTCATATTGTTCAACTTCCATAAGAAGAGCGCCTAGTGCGTGTCGTGTCGGCTGCATCCATCCCCAAGGTTCGTCATATAATAAGGCGTCATCAAGATCGACAGAACGACGCAAATGGCCAAGTCCTTCTTCAAGGCGACCTGATTTAAATGCTAGTTCGCCGTCCATCATCGCCTCGCCAATTTTCAGTACATCTTCGCAAGTATTATTGAACACCATACGCCCATCTTGAACAGCCTTACCAGCTGAGATGGCTAGTTTTCGCTCCTCTTCTGCGTCCTCAAGTCTTCCTAGATTGGCGAAAGCGATCGTTCGCGCTTGGTGCATTGCAGTTGTTGTATAACTGTAGAGTTCTTGGTCTTCAGGAAAAGGCTCATCCAATATTTCCTGCCATTGTCCGAAGCGCACCATGACGTGGATTTTTTTGCCGTAGAAGGATTCGAATAACTCAGGCATGAAGCGAACAACCGGTTCGGGAAGCATCCGCATTAATTCCTCAGAGGCGGCAAGCGCTTTTTCTGGCTGGCCCAAAAACATTGCACCATAGGCCTCGAAATGGACGTTATGAATGCGATAGAGCGTATAAAAATTCTCGCCGCCTGCGATGGCTTCATACTTTTGGTCGACCTGCGCTGCACGATGGTTCCGCCAGATCACGTTCTGATACTCTCCACACAAAACGTCAATATGTGTGGCCATATGAACCAAATGACCGCTGTCTGGTACAAGATCGACTAGTCTGTCGCCATGTCGCAATGCTTTTTCAGGTGTCGGCGACATCTCCATCAAATGGATATACATATGCAAAAGGCCCGGGTGATCCCAAGCGCCAGGCAAACTGTCGAATGCGCGCTCCAGCACAGTTTGAGCTTCCGTCGTTGATGCGTCGTCGTTTGGCTCACTTGTGCTCAGGTTCCACAACTGCCATGGCGTGCGGTTCATAAGAGCTTCTGCAAAAAGCGACGATACATCTAAATCATCTTGATACTCGGAATAGACCTTTCGCATGGCATCTGAGAAAGCATCATTCCAAGGTGAATAATCTTCAATTTCAGGGTCTTTAGGGAAACGATCTGCTAGAGCGTCGATGAGGGCGACTTCCGCAGGCGAAAGGCTATCCCGCAACATTTGAGCTTGCTCAATGGCGATATGGGCGCGTTTCAGGGTGGCTATACGTTCGTCTGCTTCAAAAAACTCCCATGGTTTATTGTAATTTGGCCCAATGGCGTAAGCGACGCCCCAGTGCGCCATACCACAATTAGGGTCGACGGAAATCGCTTTCTCAAAGCATTCCGCGGCAGCTTCATGGTTATACCCAAATAGCCAAACCAGTCCCTGGTCGAACTCTGTTTTTGCTGCTGAAGAAGTTACGGTAATCTCGCGAGAATACGAGCCAAGATCAAATTTGGTCATTGAATTTCCCTCCCAATTTAAAGCGGTAACGTTGAGAATATTTCGGATCTCACATTCGCTATTTTTCTCTTTGGACGTCCTTATTCTATCACAAATTAAATTAGAAATCTCTTATCAAAAATCTCGGTACTCACCCTAACCGGTATATTCTGTTAGCAGTATCATGAAATAGATCCGCCTTTTCAGTGGCACTATAGTTGGACGTTAGCCGTTTGAAGGAATTCCATAAAATATTGTAGCTGCAGCTCACCATGTCGACGGGGAAGTTCGATTCGAACATGCAACGTTGGGGGCCGAACTGTTCGATAGTATGTTCATAAAAGCGTCTGGTTGCCTGCATCAACTCTTCGCTCGACGGCGGTAGTTTGTTATCGTGCCATCCAAATCCATTTACTTCCATGTTGATACCGCCAAGTTTTGCGACGACATTTGGACAAGAAGCGAGATCAGCAATAGACTGTTTCCAGATTGGAAAATATTCATCCTGTTTTCCTTTATAGGGGCCGATGCCCAAGGGGCCGCCAAAATGATTCAAGATTATGGTTGTGTCAGGAAAACGACGCGCGAGATCCGTCAGCTGCGGGATCTGCGGATGATAGCACCACCCCTCAAAGCTTAAATTGCGCGACGCAAGATTTGAAAACCCCTGTCGAAATTTGGTATCCAGGTACAAATTTTCTATTGTAGTTGGTTGGGAGTTAGGCACGTCATCACTTGGGTCCCATGTTGCACGATGTCGGATGCCGCGAAAACGACCGCCTCCGGCTTCAATATGGGCATCTAAAATAGGTCCGACAGCATCGCCTAACATTAGATCAGCCGAGCCGACAATTCCCGCAGCAACCTTCGTCTTGCCATAGAGACCTGACGCGCTCATCGCGGCAATGCCATTAACGAATTCAGTTTCGCCAACGGGCTTCATTTGTTCTGAACCCGTGGAACGATACATCGATCCACATTCTATAAATACTGTCGATACGATGTTGTGGCCGCAGTTCACATCCAGCAGAATTTCGTCCAGAAGATATCGTTGAGCCACTCTCTCGGTGCGGAAATCCCATAAGTGATGATGCGCATCACAAATAGGCAGTTTCGGATCTAAAACCTTTTCTGTTGTTCGCTTAAGCCAATCCATGTTTGTTGGGATATCAGTCATTTCTATCGTTACTTTCGTGGCATTTTTATTCGATTGTAACCGAAAAAAATAGTCAACCCCAGGGATTTCAAAGTGAGAAGGGGCAGTAATTGTAATCTGATTTTATTGAGACTAATTGTCAATTAAACAAGAGTGTTTTAAATCTGTATATTGATCTCGATATGGGGGTTCTCGTTGTGAATGCTGGCTGTCGTGGGTTTAAAGTCAATGCTGGAAAACAATTCGTATGGTAATAATAATTTTGTTGGATCGGCTACCCTTGAAACGGAGCTAGACAACGCATATCGTTTGGATTCGTAAAAAAATGAGAAAGTGGCAAAATGGGACTGCGGTTTATTTTTATGCTGACGCGGAACGATAAAACCGTGGAAGATGCAGAGCAACATCTGATAACAGCGCTGGCCGCCGGAGTGCATCACATTGGTTTTAAAGACGTGGGTCTACCTTTCGAGCGTCTGAAGCAACTGAATGAAGCTATCAAGGCGGGTGGTGCAACCAGTTATCTTGAAGTGGTTTCCCTTGATAAGGAAAGTGAAATAGCGTCGGCGAAAGCTGCTGTAGAAATTGGCGTTGATATTCTGTTGGGCGGTACAAATGTTGATGCAGTATTACCAATATTGAGCGGCACTGAAATTCAGTATTACCCATTCCCTGGTAAAATTGAGGGGCATCCGAGCGCGTTGACGGGATCTATCGACGAGATAGTTGCCAGTGCGGTAGAACTAAATTCTCGAGAGGGTGTGAGTGGGCTGGACCTCTTAGCCTATCGATCAACAGAAAATGTAACCGGTCTTATGGCTGCTGTCTGTGCGGCTGTTGACAAGCCGGTCATCATGGCCGGCTCTATCGGCAGCCGAGAACGAATTGAAATAGTGCGCAGGTCTGGCGCCGCCGGGTTCACCATAGGTACCGCTGCCTTGGATGGAGACTATCCTGCCGACAGCCCGGAACTGGAAACTCAACTGCGTTCCATCCAGAAGGATGTGGCTGGCGTGAATAATCACCTATCACCCCTTGGCCCAAAGAATCTGGAGCAGTCCTTTGCTGGTTTTTCCGAGACTTGGAGCCCGAAAATAGCCGGGACGATAAATAATATGCAGGTGAAGCTAGTTAAACTCGAAGGCGAGTTCGTCTGGCACCATCATAAAGTCGAGGATGAATTGTTTTTCGTTCACAAAGGAAAACTTATGATGAGGTTCCGAGATCGCGATGAAATCATCAAGGAGGGCGAGTTCATTATTGTCCCCCACGGGGTTGAACATTGTCCGGTCGCTCTAGATGGTGTTTGCGAAGTCCTGTTGCTGGAACCCAGCTCAACGCTCAATACTGGCAATGTTCGGGATGAACGCACCGTCTCGGATCTTGAATATATATAAGTTCAACGGATGAACATTAGGACTGGTACCCAATTTGGACCGATTGTCACAGGAAACGGTCTTAGGGGTTGGCAGGATGTATTGTTAGTAAGTTATTTATGGGGAGCAAGATGGGGATGCTAGCGGATCACCGATATACGAGCATTATTAGACGCTACTATGAAGGCTGTTCGACGGCAAACTACAACTTGATGATGACCACGTTCGATCCAGATGTCGTGCATTATTTTGTCGATCATAGCCCGGTACATGGCGCGGAAGCGTTGGCGAACTATTGGTTCAAGATAGGCCCGAAAACTAAAGCATCTTGGATTTTGGACCATGTTATTGTTCAAGAGCCGGAGGCGGTGATCGAATGGAGCATGCCCTGGACATCGCCGCACGAGCAAAAACGCGAAGTTTTGCGGGGGACAGAATGGTACATGTTCAAAGATGACAAGATCACGGAAATTCGGAGTTATCACAACAATCACTACTTACAAAATCCGAAGAACCGTCAGCTTTGGGAATTTCCGTATGAAGAACGCGGATACGTCAAGCAATTGGTAGAATAAAGGTAGTTGCGTAAAGCAAAAATATTTCAGTATTGGCGCGCGTCTGAGAAAGAGGATGTTCAAGGCGGATTCGAAATAACAATATGTAGTTTTTTACAATGCACATAATTTACCGGAAATTCCTCTTGTGCGAAAACCAATTATCTGTTTCAAGAATGCTCACGAGAAGCGCTTACAAGAACGATTAAATACCCGGGATGGACCATGGTTATTAATTCGTCTTATAGTACGACTTAACGGACTAATCACACTGAAAGCAACCCATGGGCCCAACCTCAAACAGCTATATTTCGCAACGCATTAAACTTCATTATGTGGATTGGGGAAACCCAGAGGCTCCGCCATTGTTGCTAATACACGGGGGGCGTGACCATTGCCGGAACTGGGACTGGATCGCAGAAGAGCTACGCCATGACTGGCATGTTATCGCGCCTGACTTACGTGGTCACGGAGACAGTGGATGGTCAACTGATGGCAATTATAGCATCCAAAGCTATATCTATGATATTGCGCAGCTAATCCATCAAATGGAGTTGAGTCCGGTAACTATCGTTTCCCATTCCATGGGAGGAAATATTGCATTGCGTTATACCGGACTATATCCGGAAGCTGTAAGAAAACTTGTTGCCATTGAAGGCCTTGGCGCATCCCCTAAGATGATTAAAGAAGCTCAAGCTGTTCCTACAGCCAAGCGTTGGCGTGACTGGATTGATCAAAAACGTGCGGCCAGTGCCCGTACCCATCGTCGATACAAAACATTTGACGATGCTCTTTCTCGTATGAAAGCTGAAAATGGACATTTGTCTGACGTGCAGGCATTGCATCTCACAACCCATGCCGTAAACCAAAATGAAGATGGTACTTTCAGCTGGAAATTTGACCATTACATGCGTGTTTGGGCTCCTTTCGACATTAGCCAAGAAGAAACCCAAAAACTTTGGGGCGAAATCACCTGTCCAACAATGCTCTGCTATGGCAATGACAGTTGGGCTTCAAACCCAACCGAGGATGGACGGGTAAAATATTTCGAAAGCGCTATTGTGAAAAATTACGAAAACGCGGGTCATTGGTTGCATCATGACCAGTTTGGCCGGTTTCTGGCAGATTTAAGAGATTTTTTGTAAATTACTTGAGTATTTAGGCATGGAAACGTTAAACCTACTTTGCTTTGAACACGTTCGTTGAAGCTAGGCGCCATGCCACTTGGCAGTCAAAATTTGCAAATTAAAAAGCAACGGGGCAAGAATTCGAACTAAAGGCCGGTTTTCAAGTATTTACCGCGTGGTATCGCGTGGCGCTGATCGCACTGCCTTGCCCGGCTTGCTGCAGCCCATGGTATGCGCAGGTTTTGGCAGCCTTTGACGACACATAACTATTTTTCAATTACAGTGCCTATCGCTTTACATTGCGACGAACAGGTACTAGAAACCTTACAACTTGCTCGATGCCACTTACCCGATGTTAAGTAATGGCCTCCTTAATTTTTTTCGATTGTATTGAGAGCAAGAAACCTACGATCTGAAAGCAAACTGATGACCAATATTGATGGTATAGCGGCCCCTCTCGCTGCGGCGTTGGATGAGCGTGGGTATAGTGTGTTGACCCCGGTTCAAACCGCAATGCTTAATCCCGACCTTAAAAATAGGGACGCGCTCGTTTCTGCTCAAACCGGATCCGGTAAAACAGTGGCTTTTGGTTTGGCAATGGCGACAACGTTATTGGAAGGGAACGACCGATTTACCTCTAGGAATGTTCCTGTCGCCTTGATCATCGCGCCGACACGTGAATTGGCACTGCAGGTCAAAAGTGAAATTGACTGGCTATACGCTAAAACAGGTGCATCAGTGGTTTCTTGCGTTGGCGGTATGGATTCTCGGGCTGAACGCAAAAATCTGGAACGTGGTGCCCATATTGTTGTTGGAACACCGGGGCGGTTGCGGGATCATATCGAACGTGGTGCGTTTAATACAAGCGGCCTTAAATGCGTGGTATTGGACGAAGCTGACGAGATGCTGGATATGGGATTCCGAGAGGATCTGGAGTATATACTGGATACATCTCCCGTTGAACGCCGGACAATGTTGTTTTCCGCTACTGTTCCGCGAATGATTGCCAGTTTGGCAAAACGTTATCAACGTGATGCCATTCGTATCAGTACTGCTGCAGAAGAAAAACAGCATCAAGATATCGAATATAAAGCGCTAATCGTTGCGCCCAATGATCGCCAGAATGCAATTATCAATATATTGCGGTTTCAGGATGCAAAAAATGCCATTGTTTTCTGTGGCACGAGAGTCGCTGTAACTCAACTTGCTAGCAGGTTGAATAATCGAGGTTTTTCTGTTGTCGCACTGTCAGGGGAATTAAGCCAGAACGAGCGAAGTCATGCGTTGCAGGCGATGCGGGACGGGCGCGCGCAAGTTTGTGTAGCGACGGATGTCGCTGCGCGCGGAATTGATTTACCTAATCTGGAACTTGTCATTCATGCGGATTTACCTCGAGGAGCAGACTCTTTGCTGCACCGCAGTGGACGAACTGGGCGCGCAGGGCGCAAGGGCGTCAGCGCTCTGATAGTTCCTTACAACTGGCGCAAAAGAACGGAAAGGTTGCTGCAAACGGCGAAAGTAAAAGCCGTTTGGGAAAAGCCGCCTTCTTTGGAAGATGTGGTAGCTCGTGATCGAAAACGGTTCTTGAGTGACCCGTGCTTGACGGAGCCGGTAAAAGAAGACGAAAAAGCGATCGTCAAAGAGTTATTGGAAAATCACACGGCCGATCAGATCGCCGCGGCACTGGTACGTATTCACCATACGTCAAAACCTGCTGCAGAAGAATTATTGGATCAAGGTACCTCTGATCCTGGTCATCCGAAAAAAGAGCGTCAAGAATTTTCAAATGGCGTATGGTTCGAATTGTCGGTCGGGCGTAAACATACGGCAGAGCCACGCTGGATATTACCAATGCTGTGTCGCGCTGGGCATATTACGAAAAATGAAATCGGCCCGATTAAGATTCAAGAAGAGAAGACTTATGTTGAATTAGATGGTGGATGCGTTGACGCCTTTCTAAAGGCTCTCGGACCGAGCCGTAAAATGGAAAAAACAGTCGAAGTCACACGTTTGGATCGAAAACCAGACATTGGCGGGAACAGCGGTGGTCGGCCACGTAGAACGGACCGTAAACCCCGGCGAGATGGAACGGCGGGCTCCGACCATAAAACTAAACCGAGGAAAAAATTTAATCGTGAGGGCGCCGATACAACGCCGCATAAACGGACTGATAAATCGGATGACCGTGGTTTGACTGAAGCTCGGACAAGCGAAAAACCTGTTAAGAAAGATCCTGTTCAGGATCAGCAAAATGATGCAGCGCACGTATATAACAAGCGCTTTGGTAATCCAGAAAAGCCGTCGGAGCGCTTTAAGAAGAAACGGGACAATGCCAGATCGAATGAGGGTGTAGCGGGTAAAGAAAAAGCCACAGTATCCGAACCGAAGAAACGGGTTTATGCTTCAACCGAAGAACAGCCGGTGAGCAAGTTCAATCGAAAACCGAAAGAAAAGAAACTCAAAACAAAAAAATCGGCAGCCTCAAAAGACGACGCAATCAAAAATGGGTTCAGAGCTAACAAGCGTAAAAAACCAAAACCAGCAGAATAAATGGCAAAGATAATTGAGATCTAAGAACAAGTAGACTCGAACAAATGATAAACACGGATTGTTATAACTGCTTGAATTTTTGGCCCCCGGAACAAATTAGAAACAGCGACATGCGGCTAATAAGTAAGGCCAAAAAATAATGCGACCCGTTCTTTCGACCTAATATTAAACGATCGAGGGATTATTTCTTGATGTGGCCAAATGCCTCTGTCGGCACAAAAACCATATCACCCTCAGGTTCCTGCCAGTACAGTTCCAGAGTGGATGAGTTTGACTTCTCAAAATACAATACGCGGATTGAGTACCAGCCCGGATCAGTAACATCAACATACAACTCCGGAGAAAATCGATCCCCATGAATATCCGGGTCTTCAAAAATTTGCTTTCCACCTATATTCAGTCGTACACCATCGTTGGACTGAACGAGAAATGTATATCGACCTTTCTTTGACATATTGATGTACCCGGTAATATCCGCACCCATCAGATCAGTCGTCGTCGTCGTCAATACCGTGCCTTCGCCAACCTTATAATTCAACATTGGAAGGGGAATACCTTGGACACCTTTTTGATACTCCATCATTTCAACAAGACCGCGGATGTTAGCGTATTGTCCGCCATAATACCGAACCGCTAAACCCGAAGCTAGGGTACTTGGTTGTGGAGAGGTCCTTGCGATTTCAGCCGAAGGCTTTGTAACTTCAACACTCGCACAGCCAACCAACATGGCTACGACACTCAATGTTGTAGCAACTTTACAAATACTCAATATGAAAGACATTCAAGACGATCCAGTTTTTTTTAAGGTTTCAAAAATATAGATGTAAAATTAAATCATGGCAAAGATAATGGTTAGCCCGCTGATAGTTCGTAAGAAATCTATGTAAAAGTTGCGCCTAGGGTGGGTTCAAAACACAGATAGTGCGTCAGCATGTATTGTGAAAGCTCTTTTTCCGACCGAAATATTGGAGAGTTCGCGAGATGCCAGTAGAAGATAAGTCGTCATCCGGGGGTTAGGATTAGGGTTCAATTCACCTAAAAGGCTGCGCTAAACTCTTCGCAAACTGGTGTTTTTCTCATTGTCATGACAATACCGCCGGTTTTCTGGAGGACAGCTAATATGTCGAGGCATTGGTGCAAAACGTAAATTGTGATGCCCTACCGGTTCAGGTCGGTGTCCAAAGTGTGGAGTTCCCGGCGCATGATTTTACCGGTACTGGTTTTCGGCACGTCCTCTACGAACTGGACCTTTCTTGGGCATTTATAGGCGGCCAGCGACTTGCGGCAAAAATCCATCAGATCTTGTTCTGTGCAGGCCACACCCTCTTTTAAAACCACATACGCCTTGGCAATTTCTCCCTTCATCTCGTTGGGCTGTTTACCTACTGCAGCGAGCGCCACGCCCGGGTGAGCTGCGAGAACGCGTTCAATCTCAGCCGGATAAACGTTGTATCCGCCCGTCAGGATCATGTCCTTCTTGCGATCGACGATAAAGACGCAGCCGTCCTCATCCATTGTGCCGAGATCCCCCGTATGGAGCCAGCCATCGGGTTCAAGCGTTTCGCGGGTTTTCTCTTCATCCCCGAAATAGCCCATCATCACAATGGGCCCAAACACCATCAATTCGCCGACTTCACCGCGCGGCATGGTTTTGGACGCGTTGTCCACATCCGCGATCCGCAACTCGCAATAAGGTATGGCGCAACCAATGGAACCATGCTTGTTTTTGCCATATAGCGGATGCGTGGAGCCTAATCCAGCGATCTCAGTCATGCCCCAGAGCTCATAGAGAGGAACCTTGAAGCCCTTTTCAACCGCTTCCATTGTGGCGACTGGCATGGTTTGGCCGCCGACATAGCAGCGTTTCAGGCTGCTGAGGTCGGCCTCAGCGAAAGCAGGGCTGTTCAGCATGAACATGTACATCGTCGGCACACCATCAAAAATCGTGGCTTTGTGGGCCGCGATGTCCTGTAAGACCAATGCAGGATCAAAAGATTTGTGCAAAATCAGTTTGGTTCCGAACATCATCATGCCCATCATCAGGACATTTGCATAGACATGGGGACAGGGAAGTGCGCTAACCACAACATCATCCCGGCTCCGCATATGGAGTTGACTAGTCATCGCGCCGTTGAAAATGACGGCCTTGTGAGATTGCATCGCACCCTTGGGATGACCGGTCGTGCCGGACGTATAACCGATCGTAGAGAGGGCGCTCGGTGCAATATCGACCATTGGGGGTGTGGGCATGCTGCGGGAGATCAAATTATCAAAAGAAACGGTCCCCGCTGGGGCATCGCCAAAGGAGATGATCGAAGCGACGTTGGTGCTGTTTTTTACGCCGATGATGCCAGCGGCCTTATCTGCAGAAGTAATAATGGCCCGGGCACCACAATCCTTCACAACGAATTCGATTTCCGGCGGTGTTAACATGGTGTTGACAGGGTTGATCACCGCGCCGATGCGAGCGATGGCAAAGTAGCTAACGATCCACTCCCATGAATTTGAAGCATAGAGAGTAACCACGTCACCTTCGCCTATCCCGAGACTGTGTAGGGCGCCTGCGGTTTTCTCAATCAGCGTGTTCAAGTCGTTAAAGGTAAAAGATCGATCCTCAAATACGAGGGCTTCCCTATCCTGAAACATCTGTGCTGCATGTGCAGGAATCTGGCCTATATGATCACGCATGTTTTCCTCCTACTGCTTACCAATCATGAGATTACGCCCCACCATTTGCGAGTTTCTCATTAATATGTAGGATAGATGTTATAGTCAACGAGCGCTACGTCTATTCACGGTCCTATACAGGTCACTCACCTGTAGAAGGTAGTCGCCAGTGTGCAGTGCAATAACCACTCATTACATAGAAAGCTTAAGCAGCGCAGCTTTGAATTAGCCCGTTTATCTTCATGCTTTGGAGAAGTTGTATTTTCGTCCGTCGTACCAGAGAACCTGTAATGGGCCAATAGCAAAAGGGACACCTCTCCAACGACCCGTCACTCCCAGCTATAATTGAAACTGACACTTATACGTTCCCCATCGGCTTTGTTCGGAGAAACTTCATGGCGTAGCCAGCTTTCCCAAAGCAAAACCTCGCCCGCTTGAGGCATGATGTAGATGAATTTGCGCAGTTCGTTCCGTGCCCCAAGCTCGCGTTCCGGTGCCGCCATCATCATTGCCGACCGTGGGTCTTCGAACTTGATGGCCCCCGCGCCATTCGGCATCGTAACATAAGCGGTGCCGCTGACTATGCTATGGGGATGCAAATGCGATGTATGTACGCCGCCTTCAGGCAAGATATTAATCCACATACTATCCATCCTGACCTTCTTGCCGTCCAGATCGAATTGCAGGTCCTTGACAAAGGTTGCGACATGTTTATCGAGCACCCGAACTAAGTCCTTGAAGATCGGGAACCGCCAAGCCAGATCGTCCAGCGAGGCATAGCTCGTATAACCCGGATAATCATGTTCCTCGCACCATATTTGCCCGGCCTTATCATCTTCAGATATCGACAGGCAGGAGGTTTCAAGTTCGGCCGCATCCGGTGCCTTGTCGAACTCGGATAGGGCCGCACGGTAGAGGCGGGTGACGAAAAGAGATTCAATATGTGTCATGCGCCTATCATAGCACCGGAACAGTTTCTCTTGTCTAGATGTTTAGATTCTTCGAATAGTCGCCAGGACACGATACATCTTATCAGACCGTCTAAAGCACTTGCAAGTTGAAGATATTATTACAAAGGCTCGCGATCCCGGAAACCGTCGGAGTTACATCTACTCACTGACGGGAGAAGGACTTGATCTAGCACCAACAATTTTGGAGATCGCTTCTTGGATTTGACAATACGATGACTGACCTTTTGCCGTCAAAATCTTCGTCGACAAAATCAAGAAAGACCGAAGAGGGTAAAAAGCGCATATCCAGGTCAGTCATCCCTGATTGGTGATTTTACAATTTTTGCTCCAATAGCGGTGAATTACGAAAAGCTCTATTGGAATTGTGTTTGTGTATGCTTTGAGTAAAGATCGACCTATAGCATACGAATACCAGGTTATTGTATGGCAAGCTTAAACAGCGCGGCTTTGGCTTAGTCCGTCGAACTTGAAGCTATGAAGAAAGTAGTGACCGTGTGTGGTAATGAACCACTGATACGATCCTAATTTTTTCGCATTGGTGTCATTCTTGCGTAAAGCTAGTTCTACATAAGACTACAGAATCTGCCCCAAAAATTCGACAGTACGAGGGTCTTTGGCTTCATCGAAAAACGTGTCAGGTGGACCGTGCTCTACAATCACGCCGCGATCTGTGAAGTAAATATGATCAGCGACTTCACGGGCAAAGGCCATTTCATGAGTTACCAGCATACATGTCATTCCATCAAGAGCCAGTTCCTTAATAGTGGTCAAAACTTCATTAACAGTCTCGGGATCTAGGGCTGCGGTCACTTCATCAAACAGCATAACATCGGGGCTCATGGCAAGTGAGCGGGCAATTGCCACGCGTTGTTGCTGACCACCGGATAATTCGCCGGGATAGGCATTTTCTTTGCCCTCAAGGCGCACTTTCTTGATCAATTGGCGTGCAAATTTCTCCGCATCTGCCTTGGATTGCTTTAAAACCAACAGGGGAGCCATCATGATATTTTGAAGAGCCGTTTTATGCGGAAAAAGATTGTACTGCTGAAAAACCATGCCAACCTTTTTTCGCAACTCCAACTTATCTAGATCATCATCATGCACTTCCTGTCCCTCGACAAGAATAGATCCTTGTTGAATGTCGTTAAGAGCATTTACACATCGTATGAGCGTCGATTTGCCAGACCCCGAAGGCCCGATAATGCACACGACCTCTCCCTTCATCACATCCATCGAAACGCCTTTTAGGACTTCAAGGGAGCCAAAAGATTTATGCACGTCCCTTATAGAGACCATTGGTTGATCGTCACTCCAAGTCATAGCAGACTCCATTAATTAATAACTGCGAATTTCTTCTCTAAACGTACTGTCCACCGCGCGATGGGATAGCAGTAGATAAAGAACATGAGCAAAACGAATGAGTAAAATGGCATTAAGAGATCGCTCCGGCCGCCTTCAGCAGCCAGGGCCTGGCCTGTAAGTGTCATCATCTCCGACACACCAACGATTGACGCCAAGACAGTAGCCATCGTCAGTATCGAATATAAGTTCATCCAGGGGGGCAGCATGCGTTTTACGCATTGGGGAAGAATAATGCGCCACAAAACCTGTGTGCGAGAAAACGCTAGGCTTTCGGCAGCTTCCCATTGCCCGCTGGGTAGCGACGAGACACCGCCGCGAACGATTTCTGACACATTGGCCATCACCGGTAAAGACAACCCGATAATTGCTTTTACCCAATCCGGCAAAGGAATGGTAAAATCGCCAATTCTGATTTCGAATGGTAACAGGAACATTGCAAAAAATAATAATACCAACCACGGCGCATTGCGGAAAAACTGGGTTGTAATCCAAGCGAACTTTCTGACACTTCCATTCAAAGAGATTTGACCGAGTCCAAGTGCCGCTCCCGTAATTGTTCCGATGGCCATCGCAATTATTGAGATGATAACGTTGAACACGAACCCTTCCAGCAATAGCGGCATCCAACGAAAGAGCACATCAAGTATAGATGCTCTGGCCGGTTCTTCGGCGGCAAAAGCGGGAACAGTTGTTACAATAGCTAGCATCACCAAAATTATTCCATGCCAAGCTTTAAGGCGAAATTTATTGGTTGGGCGGATTCGACGTGGCATCATTACCGGTAAAATACTAGTTTCAATCTTTTTCATTGTTAGATCCCCTCAAGCCCCAAATCCGGGTATTTTTAGCGCCCGTTCCCACTTATTCATTCCCCAGACCAAAATTCCTACGAGAAAGAAATAAATCAGCAGCAGAAAAATCATCATCTCGGTAACATTCACATTGTCAGACCAAATCTGGTTGGCCTCATACAACATTTCGGGCACAGCAATTGCGTAGGCGAGGGTTGTTGTTTTAACTAAATTGACAAGATTATTATTTAGGGCAGGGAGAACAACACGAAATGCCAGCGGTAAAGTTATATCTTTATAGATATGCAACCTTGAAAACCCTAGTGCCTCTGCGGCTTCAATAGTACTCTTTGGCACCGCTTCGATACCGGAACGAAAAATCTCAACATTAAAAGCGCCGGCGAAAAAGGATAATGAAATCACCGCCCAAGCAAATCCGCCCAATATTGGTTCTTGGCCACCATACTCATTTGTAACTTTTGGTAATAACGTGCCTATGGCAAAATAAAAGAAATACAATTGTACCAGAGGCGGCGTATTGCGGAACAATTGGATGTATCCATTTACGAACCGACGGGTCCATATTAGCGGCGAATTTTGCAACCATGCCCCAATTATTCCAATAATAACCGAGAAGAACAAGCAGGTAACGGACAACTTCACTGTCATCAGAAACCCCTCGACCATTCGGTCTCGATCATAACTGTCATAAATAAAGGGAAGATTTATGCCTGTATTCTCATAGAGCTCCCTTGCCCATTCATAAAATACCTCCACAAATTCCTCCCCTCAGTCAACTATCGACGCGAACAAATGGGAACTGGCGCAAATCTTTTGATGTTAGTCGCCAATTCCCCTAGTGCTTATTTGTATTTTTTATTCATATCGATGGCAAAGGGCGTATTCGTGACACCCCATTTGGTTTCAAGTTCCAAAATGCGACCAGTTTTATGCCAATCAACAACCATTTTTTCCATCAATTTATGGAAACTGGGTTCGCCGTTCTTCACTGCAAGTCCCCAAGGGGCATCGTCGATTGTTGGTAATGGCATTTCATAGTCAGCCCATTCAGGAAGTTGCAGCGTTGCAACGTGCGAAGAATCGTCATAAACGAATGCAACACAATTACCGGCTTTTAATGCGGCGTAGACTTCAGCAGTTCCCTTAAAGGCAACGATCTTTGCACCGAAATCACGGCCAGTTTTCTTGTTATAGAAAGCACCTTGAATACCACAAACGGGTTTGTCACGAAGGTCTTCCCATTCTTTGAAAGCAAACTTTTTGGGCGCCATTATATTGGTTCCCGATGAGTAATAATTCGGTTCAATAATCGAAACCACTTTTCGGCGATCCGGTTTATCGGTCATCGTCGCGATCATTAGATCTACTTTTCCTTGCTGCAAGAACTGCATTCGATTGGAACTGACCACGGGCACGTACTCGATCTCTACACCGAGCTTGTCAGCAACATCTTTTGCCAGTTCAGGTTCAATGCCGATAATCGCACCTGACGTATCGCGAAAACCATATGGCTTATAATCAGCCTTAACCCCGACGATCAATACACCCCGGGATTTGATGTCGTCTATAACGTCTGCTTGTGCCGGTAAAGCGGCAAACGCAAAGGCTCCTAGCACAACAGCCGCAGCTATTTTTTCTGACAGTATTTTAAACATTACTTCCTCCTTTGTTAAGCCCCGGCCAAGATTTACAAATAACCGGTGGCAGCTTTAGTGTTTTTTTGTTTATTTCAGATTCTTACTTTTCTTTATACACGTTAGTTTGTTCGCCTCCTTTGGACAACGAGCATATTGGATTGTTTGGAATTTTACCCATTAGTTGTTCTGCCAATTGTAGCACGTCTCTTTCAAGCATGTCGGAGACTTCTGTACGTCCTGCAAATACTATGCATTCTTTAAGTTTAAGGTAAAAATCTGTGTCCTTCAGGGGATTTTTTGGCATTCCATAAGCCTCCCCACAAAATCCGGTACGGCTGGAACCATCTTTCAGTTTAATTTCCACCCGTGCACTTTCAGGAAACCGCTGACGCATCTTTTCAGTTGATAAATCATCGGCCACTGTAATCTGAGTTTTCTGCATCAGTGTTTGTTGCACGGAAGACCCCAAAAGTTCTTTGGACAGATCAGATAAACGCACCGTGCCATACCGAACAGCGCAAGCGGCCACAAATGGCAAACTAAATTGAGCTTCAGAGGGTGTTTTGGGCTTATCATACACAAGACTGATGCGGACGAGCTCAGGTACTTCAACCAGTATGGTATCAATATCGTCAGGGGCTAACCCGGTTTCAAATGTTAGACGTGCAATTTCCTCTATAACAGCATGTGCTGCCGAGCATACCGGATAGCGTTTCACCATCAGGCCAGGTTCGATCAGGCGCCAACATTGGCCCAAAGTTTCGACCTCATTAATGCGACTTATATCGTTATTCAAAAGATGGAAAAATCCGGTCCCGCCGCTAAAGCTGGCTTCCGGACCTGTCAGGCCACTCGCAGTAAATCGAGCGAATAATATTGCCCGCTGCGCCGCTTCACCGACAAGAAACGGTTTTGCATGGGTTCCAAATACGGATTTTCCGCTTCCTGCTGCTGCGGCGGCAAGTCCGATGGCCTGTGCAGTTTGAGCGTGGTTGCAACCCAGCAGTTTCGCGGCTGCCGCAGTTGCTCCAACAAGGCCAAAAGTCACAGTACTCCACCAACCGTTAAAATAATGCTGATGGGTACAAATGTCAGCCAGCACATAAGCGATCTCTGATCCAACGATAAAGCTTGTTTGTAGTTCTTCTTCACTTGCGCCCAGTTCTTGGGCCAGGGCAATAACTGTCGGAAACACCACCGCAGATCCATGCATAATGCCGGTATAACTGGTATCGTCAAAATCCCAAAAATGAGCGGCACTGCCATTCACAAGTGCGGCAATTTCGGCGGACGATTTTCCACCTGTGGCCAGCTGACTAGTCCCGCCATGAGAAGGCCAGATTTCAGCAAGTTTTCTAATATCTAAATGGACACTTCCTGCAAGTGTTACGGCCAGTGTATCAAGCATGGCACGGTGCGCTGCAACCTTAACCTCGTGCGGTATATCTGCGTCGGTCAATTCGCAAGCCCATTGAGCAAATTGATATGTCAAATTATGCGCGTTCATTTATCTTTTTTTCCATTTTTTTTAAAACCCAGAATTTCTTTTCCCTAATCTCACGGCACGCTTTCGTGCAACATTAGTTTATAAAAATATTACAAAAGGAAATATTTAAGTCAAAGGCTTTCCCTGACCTAGATCCGGCGGTATCTACTAAATTAGAACTTTTTGAAGCAGGAAGAAGTGTCGCCCAGGGGCGGATTTTCAAGATTCAAATATAGATTGAAGTTAGATTTCAGATACTATTGTATATTCTCTCATGAAGCACATTCTTAAGCCCTGATACAAGCGGAGAAATCTCAAATGGAAAACAAGTATGTTGAAATGTATTGGGAGGTAGGCAGTACGAACACCTACTTTGCTTTTCATTTGATCAAACCCGTTCTCAAAAGGACGGGTGCTAGACTGATCTTACATCCGTTTAATTTAGGGTATGTATTTAGAGCGAATAATTATGTGCTCATGGATGAGCCGGCCATAAAAATTGAAAACCGCATACATGATCTTACCCGATGGGCAGCGAAGTATGATTTGCCATTTAGCGTTCCGAGCGAATTCCCAATCAAGACAAGCCGTGCACTACGAGGATCCCTGGCTATGCGGCAATTTGATTTGGAATTGCCCTATATTGAAGCGATCATGTCGGCCTATTGGGAACGGGATGACGCATCTATTCAAGATTACTCAGGGTTACGCCCGATTGTTAAAGGATTAGGCGTTGATCCTGATGAATTTGAAACCCTCAGCGAGAGCACAGAGGTCCGCGCGCAGTTAGCCAACTCCACAGACGCAGGGATGAAACGCGGTGTCTTTGGTGTACCAAGCATGTTTATTGGGGATGAGTTATTTTGGGGTAAAGATCGTATGGAGTTTGTCGAGGATGAACTACTTCGTCCTTAAGA
>NZ_JBALWD010000033.1:0-47051 GCF_036960985.1 Sneathiella sp.
GGTGCTCTTTGCCGTCAATGCCTACAGACAATTATCGAGAAAAGTTTATCTGCAGTAACTCGTTGCCCGACCTGCCGCTCACCGAAAGTACTCAAGCATCCTGAGTTATTTGAGCTTTCTCTCGCCCATGTGGATTGCGATGCTTTTTATGCGGCGGTTGAAAAACGAGATAACCCGGACCTCAATGCGCATCCCCTAATTATTGCCTATGATGGTGCCCGCAGTGTTGTATCAACCTGTTGTTATATCGCCCGCATGTCTGGTGTCCGGTCTGCCATGCCGCTATTCAAAGCAAAGAAATTGTGCCCAACTGCAAATATTGTTGCGCCACAAATGCAAAAATATGCGGCAGCGAGCAAGGAGATTCATGCATTATTCCAACGGCTAACCCCGGATATCGAGCCCCTTTCGCTGGATGAAGCCTTTTTGGACCTCTCCGGCACAGAAAGCCTGCATCATCGCTCAGCTGCCCAATCCATGGCGTGGCTAGCCCGGGAAATCGAAAAAACGATCGGCATCACTGTTTCCGTTGGTCTCAGTTACAATAAATACCTCGCCAAACTGGCTTCTGATCTCGACAAACCAAACGGATTTGCGGTAATTGGTCGACAGGAAGCGCTTGAATTCTTGAGCAGCCGTCCTGTCAGTGATATTTGGGGTGTCGGTAAGGCCCTCAATCGAAAGCTGGCATCTGCCGGTATAACCAGCATAGGCCAACTACAGCATCGAGAGGAAACCGACCTGGTAGTACGTTATGGCGTAATGGGCAGCCGCCTCTATCATCTTTCCCGGGGCCAAGACAGCCGGATTGTCAAGGCTGGACAGCGGGCCAAAAGTATCTCAGCCGAAACAACTTTCAGTACAGACATCTCTGATCCAGCAACGTTACTTGTACGCCTCTGGCCCTTATGTGAAAAAGTATCAAAACGCCTAAAAGCCTCAAACAAGGCAGGCAAAACCATAACGTTGAAATTAAAAACCGGAGATTTCAAGACGCTGACGCGAAGCCACACTCTTCCCCACCCGACGCAATTAGCGGAAACCTTGTACCGTGAAATCAAACCGCTGCTTGAAAAATCAATTCCCGGAAGAAATTTTCGGCTTATAGGTGTTGGTATCAGCAGCTTCGGCGCAATAGATGACGCGGACAAACCGGATCTCTTGACCTCTCAAAACAATGATCGGGACAAAAAAGTTGAAGCCGCAATCGACAAAGTGCGTGCCAAATTCGGAGATACGGTTATTGGGAAAGGCCGTGGGGTAAAGTCAAAAAAGGAGTAATTTCCTCTATCTACTGGCACATTTTTCGCACGTGATCCCATGCTTCTTGACGCATTGCAGCACCCCCAGTCTCGCCTGCAGCCTTTATCAAAGCTAGACGCTCTTCTATTCCGGGGTGCGTCTCAAAAAATGCAAAACCATAGCCTTCACTTTTATTGCTTTCGTGAATCTTCTTAAGAAACCCAGTCATCGGCGAAACATCAAACCCGGACGATTGCATAAGCAAAACAGCCATTTCATCCGCTTCTGTTTCCAAATCTCGGCTATAAGTCGAACTCACAGCCATTTGACCAAGGGTTGCCAACGCAACGCCGCCAGACACATCTCCCACCATCAAGCTGAAAATTGTCGCAACGCCTGTGCTTAAAACAAAGCTTTTCATTGGATGGCGAAATTTGGCATGCGCTAATTCATGGGCCAAAACTCCGGAGAAACCGTTCGCATCATCGGCCAGATCAAGCAAACCGGAGAAAACCAAAATCTTGCCGCCAGGAAGTGCGAACGCGTTTGCCATAGGAGATTTAAGCACTGTTACTTGCAAATTTTGAACTTCTTCCCCGGAACTAGCGTTCAGCGTTTGCAGAACTTTAACAATCTCACGTTCGCCCCGTGGGTCGCGGCAAATGATAGCTTCTGCGGTGCTGTTCTGCTTACTGGCGATAGTATCAATTAAAAAGTTCTTCGTCTGTTCACCAATATCTTCGCGCAGCTGATCTGGAATAATCCAGGCAATCTGTGTGGTAAGAACGGGCAATACAACCGTAAAGATAAGAATTATCGACGCGATCGCCCCTCCGCCCCAAAAAAGATATGGTTTCCACCAGCCGGCCATCGGTGGGCGGGATTTGTGAAGTCGAGAACATCTTGCTTTTATTTCGCGGATAAAATCGAGATTAACGACAATCAAACGTGCAGCATCGTTGCCAGAGACAGATAGTCGAAGCTCTCCTGATGACGGGCCCGCGTTTTCATCGCGCAACGAAGCCAAGTTCCAATTACCTAAAGGCGCCCCTGTGTCTGAGACTATTCTCAGTGCATCATTCACAATTTCAACTGAAACCAATTGAGCTTTGGCTGTTTTGCCGTCAAAAAGGTGAGCTAGTATAGTTGTCATTTAGAAAGCACCCACATCCAATGCGTCGGCGAACCCTTCCCCGTATTTTGGAGACTTTCTAGCAGATGCTGCCGCGTGCTCAAAGGCTTCAATATTTGAAATTTCGATGGATTTGCATACGGCTTCTACCAGAGGGACAATCAAGAATAGCATTTTTATAATATCATACGCGATATATGCGATCAAGAATCCAATCATCAAGATGAAGATCCCAGCATCACTTGCGAGGATCAATAAGTAATAAATTGCAGCCGCAAATCCGAAATACCCAACGAACCCAAGCACCAGCAGTAACAAGAATATGGATAATATTGATCGTATGGTGAGGGTCGATGAAAACCGGGCCGTTGCAAAATTTGTCTTTTCAACGAGATACCTGAATTCCCATACCCGAACCGCGAATGCTAGGACACTCAATGTCAGAAAAACCACCAACCCACCGATTCCCATAATCCAACCCGCATATGGGTCACTTGAGAAGACATCTTCATTCAATATCGGTGTTGCTTCTGCAGAAAGCCCGAAGGCATCCACCGAATACAAATAAAACCCAAATATACCGAGAACGATCTGGGTGACCAGAATTGCCGGCCAGTATATTTGAAAAAGCCCTTTTGCCGTTCCTTGATAGGTAAACCAGGTATCACCGAATTGTGTGTTATTCAGTTGATAATTCAATCTGAATGCCTGCTGCCAGGGATATGCCCATCCGAGTGTTACCACCGTTGCGATGGTCCAAAGCAGGACATAGGACGCATACTTAAAACCACTACCGGTCAGGAAAAATCGAATGCCGCGCCATGACGTTCGGGACAGCCGGTAACGCCATAAGCGATATCGCGCAAACTGCCAAAAAAAGTACAAAAAGACGAAGTTCATAACTTGCCCTACCACAAGAGGATCGGGACCAGCTACTGCCAGTAAGTCTGTAATCAATCCTGCAGCCAGCATAATTGGCATCAGAATAATCATGGCAATTAGGAAACCGATAAACAATTCCTTGGCGCGCCCAATATATTCCAGGCGGTCATTTTGAATACTCACACCGTGCCACAAGATTCGCCTGACGTGCGTCTTCGCCCAAAATCGATATATTCCTAAGGTCAATAAGCTGAATATCTTGTTCTTGATCAAGCGTATCAATAGCTGCTTGCGGGATATGGAAAAATGTATCTCTGAGTTTTCCTGCCCGCCATCACTGCGGGTGAAATCAAGCTCTGCCGTCGATGCCATATTTATGTCCGTTAATGCTGTCGATTATTCAATCAGTTTGACTGCTGGCGCAGCCATCCAATCTTATGAACATTTTTCGGGTTCTAGAAAGGAGAAGTCCGACATTTTTCCACTCAAGGAAAAATCCTGATATTTCAAGCGAAGATCTGTTGCGACACCATTTTCGAACATTTTCATACCGACTTCATAATCCGGTTCATTCATTTGTTCCCGTAAATCAAAAAACGACAATTGCAACGGCCAATATGTTTGATCTTTCAATTCCGTAAGAACTTCAGAAGGGTTAGTAAATGATTTGCGTTTTCCGATAACAGCCAAAGTATCAGAAAGACCTTCAGCGCCATTACCATCAAAAACTTTGGCCGATAAAAGATTTTGGCCCGATAAGGCCGCTTCGATAATTGTCCGGGTATGTTCCGCCGGGAATACAACGGTCACCGGTAGTTCCATGTCGTCTTGCTCGGGGTCAGAAAACGTTACTGAAGCTTTGCCCTGATGTCGCTGAGCTACGCCACTATATTTATCAATTTGCTGTCCGTTCAGCCGGTTGGACATATCAAATCTCATGATATTGCCCTCCTTATCTTCCCAAGTAGAAAGATTATAATCGGAAACAATCGTACCGCCTTCTATATTGACCATTTCAAGCACCATACGCTGATTCATAATCATGCCTTCACATTGCTGCTCAAGTCTTAAGACTATGCGACCTCGTACAGCTTCAATAACGCTATTGGCTGATAATTCTTCTAATTTCAAATCATAAACCGCTTGATGCGAGGCCAACTGTAAAGGTGCTGCTGTAAGTGGTGCTATCCACGCAAGTAAATTTGCAATGCCAGCCAGCAGGAGAATTTTTGGTTTTGTTATTTTGATCATGGCGCCAATCTCATAAAACTATGACGAACTATTCCCCATAAAAGCTCTACAACCTTCAGTACTAACTTCCCGGCGGAATATCTGTGAAGATATAATGGCAGAAATAAAGTTAAAACAAAGTGCCCCGGTACGTTTATTCCCTATTTTCGGCAAATAATTCCTCTTCAGTTTTGGAAGAGCATTAGGCATATCAACCGGCCGAACCATTAATACATTGTATATAAACGGGTTTTAGAGATTTCCAAAAAAAATCGAAATCATGGCATAAAAATTGCTTGAGTAAGCGTAACAACAGTAAAAATTGATCTTTCGGTGCGGGAATAAAAACGCCCCGCCTGTAGGATGAGGAGAAATAAATGTCTGCAAATATGTCTGCTTTACCTGCTTCAAGTCCTGGCCTAACGTTTGGTGTCGAACAAGATGTATCTTTTCACCTGGAAGACTTGGCCACAAAAATAAAGAATACGCCGCAAAATAATTCCAATCCACAGTATTGGCAGACGATCAACCGGGTCATAGCGTACGCGGCAAGTGCAGAACAACATATCTCAGAGCAACAAGCTCGCATTCGCGAATTGGAAGAACTTTCCTCGACTGACGAACTAACCGGTCTACCTAATCGTCGGGGTCTGCACGAGTTTATGGGCCGCATGCTCTCAATTTCCCGGCGGCACGACGAACAAGGCGTTCTTGCATTCCTCGATTTGGACGACTTCAAGACCATAAATGATCACTATGGTCATGATACCGGAGACCGACTTTTGAATGTGTTTGCCAAGGCCCTGAAATCTAGTTTGCGTGATTCTGATTTCGTCGCCCGCATTGGCGGCGATGAATTCGTCTTTGTCCTCGTGCGCAGTTCTGAGCAGGACGGGATTAGTCGGGCACGAGCCATTCAGCAGCAAATTGGATCCAGCTTCATAACAGCACAGGGCAAAGAACTTACATTAAAGGCAAGTCTGGGCATCACTGCTTTTAATGGCGAATCTACCCTCGCCCAGCTTTTAAGATCTGCAGATCTAGACATGTATAAAGATAAACGCGCCCGCAAAATTTAGCCTAACTGAAGCGTTGGCCGTCGGAGTAAAACTTGCCCAATTACCCGAGTAAAAACAACTCAATCGGTTCGCGCACACCACGAAGCGCGTGGAAACCACAGGACTTAAACTCCTGCTTGCACCCCACTGCAGCTTTCACAAATTCACCAGAAGCCAAAAAGTCAGTCTCCAGCGTGTCACAAAGGACCTCGATACGGCTGACCTCATTTACCGCTGGTCCAATTACCGTAAAATCTAGCCGGGTTTCTGACCCGACATTTCCATACATGACATCGCCAATATGAACGGCGATATCGAGCGCCATGGTCGGCTCGCCATTGGCCTCCCGCTCGCCATTCAAAACCCGAACGCCTTCTTTCATTTGATTAACCGCCTGCAAAGCCGTATCACATATGGCGGGAACATTCTGATCTGTTAGCGAAAATGTCGCCAAGATCCCATCCCCCATAAATTTAAGAATTTCACCGCCTGCCTTCTCAATAGGACTGGCCATATGATCAAGGTAGAGGTCAAGCATTTCCACCAATTCAGTTTGCGGCATGGTGTCCGAGAGTTTGGTAAAACCCTTTAAATCCGCATATATCAACACCGCATTAATGCTCTCCACCGAGCCACGGTGTACCTGTCCAGACAACACCTTCCGCGCGGTATCTTTGCCAATGTAGGTTTCCAATACCGATCTTGCAGTTCGAAAAGAAGCGATGCTCCGCACCGCCAGCGCAAACAAGGGAACAGCCCGGTGTAAGATCGAGTACTCTTCTTCGGTAAACCCTCCCGGACGATCGGATGCCCAGCTGGTGATCAAGCCGGCGTTATCCCGTTGGTCATCGAAATCCCAGCCGAAATCAAATACCTGGCAGAACCAATCAGTCATGCCTTCATCTCGAAATTCCACAAGCACCGGAAAATCCAGTTCAGTTTCTGATTCAAGTTTTCTGTGCAGGAAATTGATATTGTTGGATAACATAAAGAAAAATGGACTCGAAAACCAACCCTCGCCTGGAACATCTGTATGTAAAACATTGGTGTTCAAAACCAATCCCTCGCCGCGGCGCCAAGTGTACATGAAGGCGCTCACTTGCGGATGAATGGCACTCAGCGCGATATTACCACGTTTGAGCTTAATCCCCAGTTCGGACAACCGCTCACAAAACTCAGTAAATAAATCCCGCACAACATTGCCCGTCATGCCTTTGTCAATCAACCAGGCAAACAACTCTTCCTGAGGATTTTGTGCTGGAAAATGTGCGCATTCGACGTAAGGATTTTTGATGTTAACACCCATTGAATCACTTGATTGAAGAGGACCACCCACTTCTATATAAGTCGATAATACTCGCTGTTAAGAATAAAATAAAAAAAATCTGACGACGGTATCTATTGAGGCCCAAATGGGCATGTTCACCATCGGATTTGGAGGCTGGTTCTTGACGTTATCTCATGATAGAGATTGGTGACGCACATAACAAGAGGCAGTTACACCCATGGCAGATAAGATCAAAAAATACTGGCAGCATTACATTAATGGAAACTGGGTGGATGGATTGGATGGAGATCGGATCTCCATCGAGAACCCGGCCACGGCAACAGAGATTGCTGAAGTAACCCGCGCCAAAGCAAATGACATAGATCTGGCTGTCAGTGCGGCTCGGGCATGCTTCGAAAGCCGAGAACTTTATAATATGCGGCCAACCAACCGTGGCCTTTTAATGTTTGAAATTGCCCGCCACCTGACGGAAATGGCAGATGATATTGCTCTGACCGAATGCCTCGACAACGGCAAGACAGTCGCGGGCGGCAAAAATGAGGCCATGGCGGCTGCGCGCTATTTCACGTATTACGGCGGCTTGGCAGACAAACTTGAAGGTAGAATGATTCCGTTAGGGGCCGATTATCTGGATTACACAATTCCCAGTCCGTACGGCGTCTCCGCTCAAATTGTACCCTGGAATTTTCCCTTACAAATCGCGGCACGTTCCGTTGCTTGTGCATTGGCAACAGCCAATACAGTGGTTTTGAAATCTCCAGAACTTTCCCCTCTCTCCACCTTTTTCATCGCCGAGGCTTGTCATCGTGCAGGCGTCCCAGCGGGGGCCATAAATATCCTTTGTGGATATGGTCATGATTGTGGGGCGGAGTTGGTGTCCCATTCGGATATTGATCATATTGTTTTCACTGGATCCGTCGCGACGGGCCAATCCATTTTGCGTGCGGCAGCCGACCGGGTTATTCCCTGCATCATGGAACTGGGAGGGAAATCCGCCGGTATTCTATTCGAGGATGCCGATGTAGATCAGGCGGTAAAGTCTACTGCCAGCGGAATCTTTTCTCATGCAGGACAAGTTTGCTCTGCCCAATCGCGTCTAATTATTCCGACAAAAATGCAGGACGAAGTTATTGAAAAGCTGGTGGCAAAAGCTAATAGTCTTTCCATTGGCCCCGGCATAGATGGACATGATCTAACGCCTGTTATTTCCGGACAACAAGCGGAAAAAATAGAAGGCATGTGCCTGGCTGCCGCTCAGGCGGGTGCAGAAGCTGTTGCTGGCGGTCAACGACGCGATGATATGGCTGGTCATTTTATCGAACCAACGGTATTCGCCAATGTATCTCCTGACATGACAATCGCCCGAGAGGAAGTATTCGGACCCGTTTTGACTATTCTAACCTACGACGATGCGGATGAGGCCATTGCGCTAGCGAATGGGACGGATTATGGTCTTTGCGCTGGCGTTTATACCAGGGATTTAAATACGGCGCATTGGGCTGCAGATCGACTCTCCGCTGGTCAGGTTTTTGTGAATGAATGGTTTGCCGGCGGCATCGAAACACCGTTTGGTGGAACAAAAAGGTCCGGCTATGGCCGAGAAAAAGGTCAAGAAGCCCTACAGAATTATGTACAGACTAAAAATGTTGGCATTCGCGTAACAGCGGGTGGCGGCGGCCGTCCCGGCGGTTAAGTCATTCTAATAAATAAGATAGGATAGAAATATGTCAGGTAGAATTGATGCTCGACTCGCTGAAATTGGCGTCGAAATTCCAGTCGCGGCCACACCCGCCGCAAATTACGTTCCGTATGTGGTTAGTGGCAATTTGGTCTTCGTTTCTGGTCAGGTTCCGTTCGTAAATGGTGAGTTGCAGTATCAAGGCAAAGTCGGTGCTGATTTTGATACAGACACGGCTATCAAATGCGCCCGAGTATGCGCCTTGAATATTCTGGCACAAGTCAAGGCAGCCTGCGGCGGAGACCTCGATCGTGTCGTGAAATGTGTCAAGCTTGGCGGTTTTGTAAATTGTATCGATGGATATGGCGAACAACCAAAAGTCATTAACGGTGCCTCTGACCTGATGGTAGAGATTTTTGATGACAAAGGACGCCATGCCCGTTTTGCCGTCGGTACGAATGCTCTGCCCATGAATGTAGCCGTTGAAATTGACGCGGTTTTCGAAATTTCCTAACCAGAATGTTTTTATAGAATTCTGTCTCGGTTCACGCCACTATGCTTTCAGGGGAAATTTCGGAACCGAGACGTCGTTTCTTTGGGACGATGTGACAAAAAAATAGAGTATTGAATGTCTGACGCCCTCACGATCAAAACCCTGAAATCAATTTCTGAAGTAACTGAAGATGACTGGAATGGCTGTCTGGAGACGGATCACCCATTCGTCACGCACCAATTTCTCAAGGCACTTGAAAACAGCGGTTCCGTTACGGCTGAAACGGGATGGATGCCGTATCATCTGATACTGGAGCAAGACAAGAAAGTTGTTGGCGTCGCCCCTATGTATGTCAAAGGGCATAGCCAGGGCGAATATGTATTTGATTACAGTTGGGCACATGCGTATGAGCGTGCGGGCGGAAAATACTATCCAAAATTGCAATTATCCGTCCCCTTCTCTCCCGTTACCGGTCCCCGCTTACTTGTGCCCCCCGGTCCCGATCAACAGACACGTCAACGCGCACTTTTACAAGGAGCGCAACAGGTTGCCAGTGAATTAGGCTTATCTTCTGTTCATTTGACTTTTCTCACCGAAATCGAAAAATCTTTGATGGAAGAGGCCGGTTTCCTTATTCGCGCAGGTGAGCAATTTCATTGGGTTAATAACGAGTATCCAGATTTCGACGCCTTTCTAGCCCAGCTATCCTCGCGAAAACGGAAGGCAATTAAAAAGGAACGTATCGGCGCAACAGAAACAGGTCTTGAATTTGAAACAGTAAGTGGCGCGGAAATTAGCGAGGTTCATTGGGACGCCTTCTTTAACTTTTACATTGATACGGGCAGCCGGAAATGGGGCACCCCCTATCTTAATCGCGCCTTTTTCAGCTTGCTCAGCGCATCACTTGGTGATGCAATTGTCCTATTCATGGTCAAGCGTGACGGGCATTATATAGCCGGAGCTCTCAATCTGAAAAGCAGTGATTGCCTGTATGGGCGATATTGGGGATGCGTTGAAGATCATCGGTTTTTGCATTTTGAGACCTGTTACTACCGGGCAATCGAGTATGCCATTGATCACGGCATTAAACGCGTAGAAGCCGGTGCACAAGGACCGCATAAACTTGCCCGAGGATATCTGCCAACAAAGACCCATTCCGCGCATTGGTTGCGAGACCCAGGATTTCATGACGCGGTGGCCGATTTCTTGGTCGCCGAAACGCGTGAAATCGATGCGGAGTTGAATTACCTATCTGAGCATTCCCCTTTCCGTCAGCAAAAATAAGATCAATTGCGACCAATTTTTGAGCACTCATAGGGAAATCCGAGGTTGAATTATTCTCAATTTTGGTGTATAACATTATTGACGTTTACGTAAACGTAAAGGCAAGCCGTAAAAGATGCTGCCGCCCAAAAAAGATGAAGGGATGACGATGACCGACCATATTACCCATGATCCGATTTACAATACGGCCCACCGCGATGATTTCCCCGGTATGATGAATGTTGATCGATACAGCGCCCGTACAGATGCGTTCGATGCGATCATTTCAGCCACCCATGATCATTTCTGGGATCCGATGGATACAGCCTATCTGGATTTCTCCAGCCCGTTTGATCTGAAAAACGAATATTTGATGCCTCGGGAAACTTTCCCGGAACTGCAAAGTGCCGTTGCTGATAAGTTGAACGAGGGTCAGCAGATCCATCTTGCTAACGAAAGTACAAGATGGAGCCTTTCCGGCATTTTGCACGGTGAGCAAGGTGCCCTGAGCCTGAGCGCTGGCTTATGCCATATTCTCGTTGATCCAGGTGCACAAGAATATGCCTCTAACCAGACTCGCGAAGAAGCTCGACATGTCACAGCCTTTAGTCGTTACATACATACTCGCTGGGGAAAGCCCTACCCTGTAGGCGAAGCGCTCGGCGGGTTGCTGACAGAGCTTGTCGGCGCTGAAGAAGTCTATAAAAAGCTTGTCGGCATGCAAATGCTGGTCGAAGGTTTGGCCATGGGTGCTTTCGCGAATTTTCACGCGAAGACCAGTGACCCACTCCTCAAACGTTTGACGCAATTGGTTATGACGGATGAAGCGTTTCACCATAAGTTCGGTAAAATCTGGGCCGACAAAACCATTCCCAAATTAGGAACGGAAGAACATAATCGCGTTGAAGACTGGGCAGCGCAATGCTTCGAAACCGTATTATTCAATCTGATTAATATTCGGCAGAAGCAGGTAATCTATGAGCAGTTTGGCCTAGAGTGGGAGTGGGTGCGCGATGCGTGTCGCGAAGTCTTTACCGACAAGGATCGCCGGGATACGCTCAAAGAATCGACTAATATCTTTCGTGTCCTTATCAAGACACTGGTGAATTCTGGTATTATTACGGAGCGCACTCGGCCCATTTACTCTCACTGGGTAGATATGGATCAAATGGAAGGCGAGAATGAAGACATGATCGGCTATGCCATCGCCGACGAAGGGATCGAATATCTCAAAACTATTAATCGGGGCCGCAAAGTAATCGGCCAAAAATAGATACCTCCCTGCCCGTGTTTTAGATTATAATTTTTTTGGATCTGAAGCTCGGGCCTAGGGGCCTCTCCAATAGCAATAATAATTAACCGCCCTTGACGGCGACTATGAGGACACGATGAATATCGCGACAGACATCAGCAAAACCGCGGACCAAGCTATCGAACATTTCGATGTGTTGATTGTTGGAGCAGGCATATCTGGTATTGATGCCGCGTATCATCTTCAAAAAGATTGCCCGGGAAAATCCTTCACACTTGTGGACAGTCAGGAGACCTTTGGCGGCACCTGGAGTACCCACAAGTATCCGGGAATTCGCTCAGATAGCGACCTTTTCACTTTCGGTTATAAATGGAAACCGTGGATTGGTGCGCCCATAGCAACAGCGGAAGAGATTCTAAAATACCTCGATGAATGCCTGGATGAGAATGACATACGCCGCCATATCCAGTTTCAGCGCGAAGTAAAAACAGCAAGCTGGTCTAGCGAAAATAAATGCTGGACGGTTGAGTTGTTCTGCAAAGATACCGGCGATGTGCAGCATTTAACCTGTAATTTCCTATGGATGTGTCAGGGATATTATCGCCACTCAGAGGGATATACTCCAAATTTTCCGGGAATGGATCGTTTTAAAGGCGACATTATTCACCCTCAAACATGGCCTGAAGGACTTAATTACAAAGACAAGAAAGTTGTTGTTATTGGCTCAGGCGCTACGGCGGCAACTTTGATACCAGCCATGGCGAAGGACTGCGCACATATTACGATGCTGCAACGCTCGCCTACCTACTTCTTTGCGGCGCCTAACCGGAATGATGTCGCCGATATGCTGAGGGAATTGGAGGTGCCCGATGAATGGACACATGAAATCGCCCGACGCAAAGTCCTTTCCGATCAGAAATTGATTACCCATCGCTCGTTTAATGATTCAGATGCCCTAAGAAACGAACTGATCACGGGCGCCAAGCAGTATTTGGGTGAAGATTTCGATGTCGAAGCCCATTTTACACCGAGCTACCGCCCTTGGCGACAGCGGTTGGCATTTGTACCGGACGGTGATTTATTCCGAGCCATAAAATCTGGTGATGCCTCTGTTGTGACCGATCAAATCGACACCTTCACAGAAAAGGGAATTTTGCTGAAATCCGGCGACGAACTGGAAGCTGATATCATTATTACTGCGACCGGATTTAACATGAATGCGCTGGGAGATGTGGCTTTTTCCGTCGATGGAGAAGATTTCGATTTCTCGAAAAGCTGGGCGCATCGCGGCATCCTGTTTTCAGATATTCCCAATATGGCCTGGGTCTTCGGCTATTTGCGGACAAGTTGGACCATGCGCTCTAACTTGGTTGCTGATTTTGTTGCGCGCCTATTGAACCATATGGACGAAAAAGGGGTCACAATGGTCACGCCCCGTCTCCGCAAGGAAGATGAGGATATGCCTGAGTTACCACTTGTTGATCCAGAAAACTTCAATGCCGGCTACCTGATGCGCCATATGCATATCATGCCAAAACAAGGCGACCGGCAACCATGGATCTTCAGTCAAGACTATTATTCTGAAAAAGATGAAATTCCAACTGCTGATTTAGAAGACGGAACCCTCGAATACAAATAACGCGCCGTCCATTCTGACAAAGACAAGGGCTTTTAATCAACTGCTATATTGTGGTCCGGGTGGCGTGCGAGCAATTTTTCAACGAAGCCGTGATTAACATCCCGGTGTTCGGCTTCGTCGGCCCGGATAACGAGAATGACATCGCGCAACCGCGCATCTTGAGGTAACTGCCAGTAATCAATGGCAATTTGCGGCGCCGGTACATTTTCCTGCCGACCCGCATCAATTTCCGCCAAGTACTGCGTATAGCTTGTGACTGCTTCTTCCTCAAAATAGCCGACAACTCGATGCGCTGTTGCCGGGCTCAACAGATACAAGAAGAAATAAAAATTATAAAAGATGATTTGCGTCAGAACGATAACGAGACGTTCTGTCCGGCTCGGTTGAGCGATCTCAACAAATGTCATCAAATGCATGCGTTCATTTTCCGCTTCATCCAAAAGAATCTTGATCCAACCCTGATCATCGCGGATATGGCGCAAAGCTGATAAATGCTGCCAAAGCCCACCAACCATCCCCGGTACTGCCGCGACAGTTTCCAGAACGACGGCTCGATGACCGTATCTTTTTGCAAAAAACCTGTCCGCAAAAAACCGAAGCATTTTCACAAAACCTAAAGCGACCCGATCCCGAAAAGTGATAGGGTCGACATGACGGTTTATGACTGGTGTTGCGTGAGCCTTATCTGGCCGATTTATAGTCTCAGATAACATTTTAACCTCGATAGAATTCAACTTTGAAGGTGACCGGTTGTGTCACTTGCACATGATGGCGGACAGTCGGTTCGATGATGGCGTGATTTCCCGGTTGGAGAGATGTTGCAACTGGCACCGGCGCTTCTAGAACGAAATTTAACCCGCCCGTCAACACACATAATTTTCCCCATACACCCGGTTTAGTCTCGTGTGCGGCCTGCAGCGAATTTGGCACTGTCTTTTCCGTAAAAACTGGTGTTTCACTGTATTTCGTGAGATGTTGAAAAGGGTCTGCCATTATCCTGCTTCCTTCTCTATGCCGGGATACCCAAACATGGAAAGTTGCAGGCTTTCCGCGATACGTTCCGCGCGCTCCATAAAATAAGGAACGACTTCGGGCGTCGGCGCTGTTTCTTCGAGTGTATGGCGAAACAATGCAAGCCATATCTGGAAGTGATTCTGTGTGACATTATTCGACAGTTTGTTATGGACAACCACCGGCTTCCCATTATAGCGACCACTATTCATTGCGACCGAAGACCAAAAATCTTTCATCTTCGCCAGATGAGGCGTCCAGTTATTGCCAATTTTCGCAGCAAAAATAGGGCCGATATGCTCATCTGCACGAACGGCCGTATAAAAGGTTTCAACGAGTTCTGATATGTAGGCATCATCAATGCCCATTTGTGCCGCCGCCTCTTGAATTTCGCGCCGACGTTCCTCCGCACTTCGAACAACAAAGGTCATTGCGCAGCCTCCGATTTAAGTAGTTTCCAAAGTTGTGAGTTGTCCGCAACAAGATTTTCAACCGTGTATTGATCAAGAACGTCGAGAAAAGCTTCGACGGCCTGACGCAAGACGGATGTCAATCTACAAGCCGCGGTTATGCGACATGTTCCGTCGCGCCCCGCGAAGCATTCAACAAGCGCAAAGTCTCCTTCAATATGACGAACAATCGTGCCGACATTGATGCGCCCGGCGGGATACCCCAATCGTAAACCACCGGCTCTTCCACGAACTGTGTCGATATAACCCAAGCGCCCCAGCGTTTGAGCAATTTTCATCAAGTGATTTTTGGAAATTCCGTAATGCTCAGAAACTTCCGCAATGGTTACGAGCGTTCCCGGATTAACCGCAAGATGCATTAAGAGCCGCAAGGCATAGTCTGTTTGAGTATTCAGGCGCATGGCTTTTCCTTTAAAGATGCATATTATATACATCTTTAAATTCAGCGTTTCAAGGTTCTATTTTGAGAAATTTAGGTTAATCGTCGTTAGGCCCAACCCAGCCATACGGATTATAGGCAATTTCCCAAAGATGACCGTCAGGATCGGCAAAATAGCCATGATAACCACCCCAGTGGGCTTTTTGCGGGGATTTTATTTCTGTTGCTCCGGCCGCCAAAGCTTCCGCCATCATCACGTCGACCTCCCCTTCTGTTGGTACATTATGACAGAAGTTGAAACCGCTATAACCGCTCCCCTCAGGCGACAAGGTTGCATCCTCTGCCAATGCCGCGCGACCGCAAAGTCCCAACCATGTCCCATTCAAATCAAAAAAAGCGACAGTAGGTGGCGAGTCAATCATCGGCAATCCCAATCCGCCTCGATAGAAATTGATGGATCTCTCCAGATCTTCGACGGCAAGCGATACCATGCTTATTCTCGGTTTCATATTTTCCTCTTCCGCAATTCGTTCATGATATGTTCTATATCATGAATAGAAATATAAGGCGAGAGATTGAGTGGGCTGCTGTCCGTCTGGCAACAGCCCCGCAAAGTTTTAACTAGACCGCGCGGATCGTATATCCGAGCCTCGGAAAATGCACACAAACTTGTCCGACTTGCGGATCATCCCGGAGCAAAGATATCCTTTCCAAGGTCAATTTCTGAAGATCTCCAGTCACAGCCGATCCTCCGCCGACCGGCTCGACGCTTACCTTCATGCCAAGCGACAAGCCCAGAGGATCGTTGGGATCGATAAAAGAAGGGGTTTGTGGTGTCGATCCCTTGGCGATATGGAGAGCCTCTTCGTCGCTCATTTCCTCATTCGGGCCATGGCCGATATATCTAATCCGTTGTTCCCATTGCACCAAATGTTCGAATTGTCCCAGAAACACGTCCCCTTCTGCCATGCGATCTCGCAGAAACCAAACAAGATAATAAGCAAGTGCATCCGCCAATCCAGGCGTTGATCCAGACAGGTAGCTATTTGTTTTCAAATTGGTATTAATCCAGTCGAATTGGATGCGAACATTGGCTAAACAATCAAGGTATTTTTCGCGAATATCTTCAAGTGAAAAATCTGGCCCAAAATACAGGGGACCGCGATCGGCCAGAAATTCTGGAGGCATATTGGGGCTCATTTCCACCAGAGCAACGGTTACAACATCTTGAAACAACGGCCCGTCGGTCCACTTACTTAACCCCCAGGACATTCCTTCGTCTTGGTTAGGAAATAAACTTGGTTCGGGAAAACGGATCTCCAGTTCGCGAAGGATACAGCTGGTATCACAATAGATATCAGCCCCGACCTGCATCACCGGCGTCAGGCGGTAACCACCGGTCAAGGGCATAAGGTTTGGTTTGGGTGGCAACCTTGGAATAATCACGGACTGCCAGCTTAACCCCTTGAAGCCCAAGACAACTCGTATTTTTTCCGTAACCGGAGATTGCGGATAGTGATGAAGGATAATTTGATCGTTGCTCACTTGGCTACTCCCATAAAACCTGCGCAGCTCTTATGGACCATCAATTTTCGGGTGTGTCTAGGCATATTGTTTAAATTTCAGCTAGCTGAATGAGTGCATCTCCTGCGTAGATAGAGTTACCGCATCAAGATTGACGCCAATGATGACTTCACTCATAGTTCTGCAATGCTGGCGAAAAAACTTTCATACTCCAAACATTTACCCCTTTGGGTGTTATGTGGCGCCATGCTTGGAATTGTTACGGGCATCATGTTTGGAGAACAGGCATCGGTTCTCAAGCCAGTTGGTTCAACATATGTAAAACTGATGCAGATTGTTGTTTTCCCGTATATTATTTGCTCTTTGTTGCATGCGTTAGGAAGCCTTGCGCCAACGACGGCCTTACGATTATTTCGCTGTAGTTGGTTCATTTATCTTTCTTTGTGGGCTGTCACCCTCCTCACAATTTTTATCCTTTCTTTGGCCATTACACAGGCGCCGACACCCAGTTATCTGAATGCAACAATCGTCCAGAATAAGGATGCGCTTCTCGATTTGCTCATCCCGGTCAATCCCTTTTTCGATTTAGTAAACAACAATATACCTGCCATCGTTATTTTCTCGATCATTTACGGCATCGCCATCCAGCGTATCGAAAAAAAGGAAACCTTTTTGGATGTTCTCAATCTGATCAAAAAAGCCAGCATAACCATTTGGGAATGGGTTGTAACACTTGCTCCTTTCGCTGTATTTGCTCTTTTTGCAGATTCCTTCGGAACTCTCAATCTGGAGACGTTAACCAGTCTTTCAACCTATCTTCTCACAGTGTTGGCGGGCACGCTTATTCTCGCCTTCTGGGTTTTACCGGCGATAATTTCAGCAATGTGCCCTGCAAAAACCCAGGATATTTTATCTGACCTTAGAAGTGCGTTTGTTATTGCCGTCGTGACATCATTGTCCGTCGCCGCATTACCGTTCATTCAAAAAGCCGCCGAAAAATTGGCGGACCAAGTAAAAATTGAAGATGAAAACAGATCTGAAATTATCAGCACGACATTGGCGGTGAGTTATCCACTCGCGCAGCTTGGTAATTTTTTTATCTGGCTTTTCGTACTTTTTGCCGCCTTTTATTATCGGGCACCAATTTCGCTGGACGATCAATTTGTCCTGCCTTTTGTCACCGTACTTTCAAGCTTCGGATCCCCGAGCACGTCGATTGACGCGGTCTCTTTTCTGGCGGACTGGCTAACTTTTCCAACAGAAGCCAGCGCGCTTTATGTTGAAATGATGACCATCACTCGATACGGACAGGTTCTGGCCTCCGTGATGGGATTTACGTTTATTACGTTCCTTGTGACTTTGCGTTATTACGGGAAATTGAAATTCAATATCAAACAAGGGGCCGTGGCCCTATTTGTCAGCGTCAGCATCTTAGCTCTGGTGACATACGGTATTCGCGCATTCGAAAACCGGTATGACAGCTTGAAGCGGCCGACTTATCTCACTTTCGAATTATCAAAGGCGGTAACAAATGGCATCAGGGCTTCGATTGAAGAACCAAGCGGATCAGAGAGCAAAGACGAAAAGCCATATAGCAAAACCCTAGACAGAATACAAAAGTCAGGCGAAATTAGGGTTGGTTTCAATTCTGACATTATTCCGTTCAGTTACCGCAATAGTCAGAATAAACTTGTGGGCTTCGATATTGCCTATGCCTACCAGCTCGCCCGCGATTTGGGTGTGAAGCTAACGTTTGTGCCTTTTTCCTGGGGTAATCTTGAGGGCGATTTAAAACGCCACCGGTTCGATATCGCCGCTTCGGGTATTTACGTGACCAATAATCGGCTCCGTAATCTGGATTTTTCACAACCCTACTATCAAAGTGCGGTCGCACTTATCGTAAAGGCGGAGAACGCCGAGGAATTTCTTGATCGAGCCGAGATTGAAAAACGAGGTAAATTGATCATTGGTATATTTGATGATCCGGTCTTAAAGGAAATGGCAGTCCGACTATTTCCAAAAGCTACAATAAAAGTTCTGCCCAATTACAGCGAATTACCTAATCATCCGGAAATTGACGCGGCGATTTGGACACTTGAACAAGCGCGTGCCTGGTCCGCACAAAATGACGATTATACAGCCGTTCTCCCAAGGGATTTAGGCGGTAAGATTCCAATTGCTTATCTTCTCCCACCGGATTCCGGGGAATTTCGTAACTACTTGGACTATTGGCTTCGTCTTCAAAGTTTGAGTGATTTTGGGAAACGCATGCATCATAAATGGATAGAGGGTAAACCGGCGCAAGAAAAATCTCCACGCCCAGGTTTGTTCCGAAAATATTTTAGTTCTAAAGACTAGCGCCTTACTTTTAAACATCAGAACCATGAATTTTTTTGTGCAAATTTCGGTCAACCGCATTGTATACCACGCGGCTATGCCACCTTCCGTGGCATCTTCGAATTTAGGGAAATTCGGATCGGGCTTCTGATCTGCTTTCCAGAAATTGGGTAGCGAAATTTATCTTGCTATGCGTTTGGAAACGTCGAACACCGACAAGCAATCTGCGTTGCAAAAGCTCTGAAATGCGATCGCCGATATTGAAGGGTCGCCTTCTACGCGTATACAATAAAAAAACCCTCCCTGCACAACGGCGAGAGAGGGTTTAATATGTGTCTCTAAAGGTGACTATTTATCGGCCGTCGCAACGTCCTTCCTCGGGCCCTTTTTCTTCTTGCGCTTGTCCGCTTCGTCTTTTCGATTGAGGTCTTCAGTGCTTTCAATCTTGAAGGTCAGCTCACCAGCTTTAATGCCGACGGTTACATGGCCGCCTTTTGCAAGTTTGCCAAACAGCAACTCTTCTGAAAGAGGTTTTTTGATCTTTTCCTGAATAACCCGTCCCAGCGGCCGTGCACCGTTATTGACATCATAACCTTCCTTCGCCAACCAGCTTGCCGCCGTATCAGAAAGAGAGATAGTCACGTTGCGGTCTTCAAGCTGCGTTTCCAATTGCAGGACAAATTTCTCGACAACCCGCGAGACAACTTCCGGCGGCAGAGGTGCAAACGGAATAATTGAATCCAATCGGTTCCGGAATTCAGGTGTAAATAATCGTTTGATGGCTTCTTCATCCTCACCGATCCGAACATCACTGCCAAATCCAATGGCTTGCTTAGCCATTTCCTGTGCTCCGGCATTGGTTGTCATGATTAACACCACATTGCGGAAATCCACCTGTTTACCGTTGTTATCCGTAAGCTTGCCATGATCCATAACTTGCAACAAGATATTGAACAGATCCGGATGTGCCTTTTCAATTTCATCGAGCAGCAAAACAGAATGCGGTTGCTGGTCGATGGCATCTGTGAGTAACCCTCCCTGATCAAACCCAACATAGCCCGGAGGTGCACCAATCAGGCGACTGACCGTATGACGTTCCATATATTCGGACATGTCAAAGCGCACGAGATTGAGTCCCATGATGGACGCCAACTGCCGGGCAACTTCAGTTTTACCAACGCCTGTTGGTCCGGAGAACAAGTAAGAGCCAATAGGTTTCTCAGGTTCCCGAAGACCCGCACGGGCCAGCTTGATCGATCCAGATAACGCTTCAATAGCCTTATCTTGTCCAAAGACAACCCGCTCAAGATCGACATGCAACTTTCGCAGGCTCTCTGTATCTTCCTTGGAAACTGATTTCGGTGGTATGCGCGCGATCTTCGCGACAACGGCCTCCACGTCTTTGACACCAATTGTCTTTTTCCGTTTGCCTTCCGGCTTCAACATCTGGGCTGCGCCGACTTCGTCAATAACGTCGATCGCCTTATCAGGAAGTTTCCTGTCATTGATATAGCGTGCGGAAAGTTCTACGGCTGTCCGGATTGCTTCGGCCGTATAGCGGATGCTGTGAAACTCCTCGAAATACGGTTTGAGGCCTTTCAAGATCTTGATACTGTCTTCAACACTGGGTTCGCGCACGTCAATTTTTTGGAACCGGCGCAACAGCGCCCGATCTTTTTCGAAATGACTGCGGAATTCCTTGTAAGTAGTAGATCCAATGCAGCGAATATCTCCACTGGCAAGCGCGGGTTTCAGCAGATTAGAGGCATCCATGGCCCCACCGCTGGTCGCACCGGCGCCAACTATGGTATGGATTTCGTCGATAAACAACACAGCGTCATCAAGGCCTTGTAACTCGGTAATGACCGCTTTGAGGCGCTCTTCAAAATCGCCGCGATACCGCGTCCCTGCAAGCAGTGAGCCCATATCCAGCGAATAGATTACCGCTGGTAAAAGCACGCTGGGAACATCGCCATGAACAATTCTCCGTGCCAGACCCTCAGCAATCGCCGTTTTACCGACACCTGGATCTCCCACATAAAGCGGGTTGTTTTTAGAACGTCGACATAAAATCTGGATAGTCCGCTCGACTTCATCGGCCCGTCCAATCAACGGATCAATTTTACCTTCTGCTGCTTTTTCATTGAGATTGACGCAATAGGCATCAAGGGCTTCCAGTACCTCGGGTTTTTCTTCTTCATCGCCAGGCACTTCCTGTTCGGCATTAAACTCACCGTCGGTCCCACGAATAACCCGTGACGTTTCCTTACCCGGCGATTTCGCGACGCCGTGGCTGATATAGCTGATCGCATCGAGACGCGTCATTTCCTGCTTCTGCAGAAAATACGCGGCATGGCTTTCACGTTCCGAAAAGATTGCGACCAAAACATTGGCGCCTGTTACTTCTTCACGACCAGAGCTTTCGACATTAATCAATGCCCTTTGAACGACCCGCTGGAAACTCAAGGTCGGCCGCGCCTCAACGAAGCCGTCCATCACCAGATCATCAAGTTCATCGGTAATGAAAGTATCAAGGTCCGAGCGCAGTTGGTCCAAATCGACGTTACAGGCACGCATGACCGCAGCAGCATCCTGATCTTCAGTCAGGGAATGCAACAAATGCTCAAGCATTGCGAACTCATGACGGCGAGCTGTCGCAAGGGCCATGGCACGGTGTAATGTTTCTTCAAGCGAGTTAGAAAATCCGGGCACTATTCTTTCTCCATTGTACATTGCAAGGGATGCTGGTTCTCACGAGCGTGATCTATAACTTGGGATACTTTTGATTCTGCGACCTCGTAAGGAAACACGCCGCAGTTTCCGACACCTTTCTGATGAACATGTAACATGACCTGAACGGCCGCCTGCTCATCCATATTGAAGAATTTTTGCAAAACGTAAACTACAAATTCCATGGGTGTGTAGTCGTCATTTAGCAAAACGACACGCCATAAGGATGGCTTTTTCGTTTGGGGTTTCGTTTTTGTAACGACCCCAATCCCCGTACCACCTTTGTCGCCATCTTTTTTGTCGTCGTTACTCATCAAAATCTTCAACGAACCAAAAACTCCTATCCTGCATCACCAAAAATTGGTGGGTCAAAATTCGCACCCTAGTTACTTAAGTATATACCTTATCAGGAATTTCAAAAAAAATTCTTACTGAGATGCAAAATTTCTACAATTTTATCATTTTGTTGACGCAGAACACAAAAAAGGCCCGGACCTAAGTCCGAGCCTTCTTGGGAAGCTTTACTGAGTTGCGCGTATTAGGCCTGTTTAGAAAACACGTCCAAGTTCGCAGCATATTGAGCGCCAAATGGCTCAACCATTGATTTTGTTGCTTCCACTATCATTGCATTCAATTTGCTGATTTCTGTGACATATGTCTGAACAGAAGTCCGTGCAAATTCAGATTGGATTTCAACAACTTTAGTAACATCTTCAGTCTCAGCAATTGTGCGCGTTACGTTGAAGACTTCCTGTAAGCGGTCTGTGCCAAAGTCGAGCAGAGCTGCACTGAGTTTTTCGCTTTTCTCAACAGCAGAGTTGCCAGCTTTTACGAATGCTTCAGAATTGTCTTTGTCGTAGAACTGAGAACCTTCGAAAGTTTTAACAGCTTTTTCAAAACCAGACTTGCTTTCAGCAAGTGCTTTTTCGTAATTGGCTTTAAAAGTTTCTGTGTTTGACTTGAATGCTTTTTCAGCTGTCTCTGCACCAGTAACAAAGGCATCTTGAAGAGTCTTACGGCCAGTTGCCACCATATCTTCAATTTCTTTTGTTACTTCAGTTGGATCAATTGTCGTTTTAGTAGTCGTTTTCTTCGTAGTCATTGAATTAACCTTTCAGATTAACGTCCCAAATAATTTTTGCTGCACTGCAACAATGTGAACCTTATATAATATTAGAGAAGTCAATGTCAATGATTTATTGTGCAGTGCACAAAAATAATTATTTTTACATAAGCCGTTATTCTGAATGATACTTTTCTATTATCCATAGAAATTTTTGAAAATTAATATTGCCTTGCAACAAAAAACTCACACCCTAATCACCCCATAGGATATCTACAAATTCAGTCCGTTGTCCCCTATTTGCATAGTGAAATACGTGCTGCCACCCCGCCCGCGTCCGCTGTAGTAGCGCGAGTTTCGGCTATATTGAATAGGCACATAAGGCTCCAAAAAGGCAATTCCCGTCTCATCGCCTTTCGACAGTACCTCACTAAACGGCAACTTAGCTATATCTGCATTCCTATCCGTCCAAGCATAATATTTAAAGACGCCATCTCGACAAACCATAGCGATCCAGTAAAACTCATCGGAATGCAGAACCTGTCCTTTGATCGCCGGCTTCTCAAACCCTTCTGCGATCAGCGCCTGCTCGATTGCAACAAGGTCCTTCAAGCTTATATTTTTTTTACTGGTATGCGTGCCAGCAATATCCAGGCCGGCAGAGCTTATGGACCAGTCCGTACTAATCCCGCCTTTGAAAACACGCGTAATCTGTTCAGCTTCTTTGGCGCCGGGCCATTGCGAAATATTATAGGTCCTGACTTGTTCGTCATAAAGACCGTTGTAAATTATCCGATAGCGCGAGACCGTTCCAGGTTCACAAGTTTTGCGAATATCGTCCCCATTAGCATATGAAAACCATTCAAATGGACGGACCAAAGGGTTACTCGTTCCGCCACCAGACGTACAAGATGCCAACAGCACTGCCAAAATTCCAAAAGTAAAGAGACGGTTTAGGATACTCATTTTAGGAACCTCAAGTATGGGGTTATTAAAGTTACCAGATATTAACTATCTTTTTTTATAATTGAAAATGATGAAAGTGACGAGCGGAAACAAGGAAAGCACAGATTGTTTACCTGGGAATTAATTGTAATTAATCGGAATTTTGATAGACATGATTCGCAGTATTTTCTACACTCGGCGCCGTTAAGTGATATCGGCGTGTAACCGTAACAGTAATTTTTGACGAACCGGATTCATTTTGAGCATCTTTAAAAAACATATTACCGGCCAATTATTTAGAGGGCGTTGTTATAGCGGTATCCGCAATCGAGTTTTTGATGCTCGGTTTATGGTTCCGTTTTTTCTCTTCGTTCTGGCCTTTATGCTCAGCTTTCAGCCGACCACAAGTTATGCGCGATATGCGGCCCTTGTCATGGACAGCCGCACCGGCGAGATCTTGTATTCCCGAAATGCCGATACAAAATTGTATCCCGCGTCACTAACGAAAATTATGACACTTTATATGACATTTGATGCTTTGAACCGGGGCCGTTTGCGGCTCGACCAAAGGCTCAGTGTATCAGCACGAGCAGCGGGCCAGGCACCAACAAAGCTTAGACTAAAAAAAGGCGGAACAATAACTGTCCGGGACGCAGTTTTTGCCCTGATTACCAAATCAGCAAATGACGCGGCAACAGTTCTAGCTGAAGGCATGGCCAAAACAGAGCAAGCCTTTGCTTTAAAAATGACGGCGACAGCCAAACGCCTTGGCATGCGACGAACGAGTTTTCGAAATGCCAGCGGCCTGCCAAATCGCCGGCAAAAGAGCACGGCCCGCGATATGGCGCTTCTCGGTGCGGCACTTATCCATGAATTTCCGCAATATTATCATTTCATGGCGATGGAAAAATTCAATTACAAAGGCCGAAATTACAAGAACCATAATAACCTACTCAAAAAATACAAAGGGGCAGACGGCATCAAAACTGGGTATATCCGGGCCTCTGGGTTCAATCTCGTTGCCTCCGCCAAACGCGGCAACCACCGGCTTGTCGGCGTGATTTTTGGAGGCCGTACCGCCAAGAGCCGCGATAAGCATATGGCCACCTTGTTAGATCGCAGCTTCGCAATGATTGAAAAAGCCAGCCCTTCCAGCGTCCCGTTGCCGGCATATAAACCTGCACTGATCGCCTTGGGCTCGCCGCATTCAAATCCGCAATCGAAATCAAAACCGAAGGCTAAACCTATCCAGGTCGCGGAAGTCATCACATCGGCACCTGAACCAGCTTTGGTGAAAAAACCGGCAAAAGTGAGTGGCATCAAAGTTGTCAAAGGCGGCAGTGCTTCCTCGAAGTCGGTCACAACGATTACGGCCGCCACCGACGAACTAACGATTATTGAAGAGAAATGGGCGATCCAGATCGGCGCCTATAGCCGCGTTACAACAGCCCGCGACCAACTTTCGAAAGCAGCCGCCCAAGCCAATGGACATTTGGATGGCCGCCGGGTCAATATTGAGAGAGCCATTTCAAATGGGAAGCCCTTCTACCGGGCTCAGATGATCGGCTTCAATGAAATAGAGGCTCGAGCCGCCTGTGATAGCCTATCTGAACGGCGCTTTTCCTGTTTTGTTGTCTCTCCGAGCCTCGAACTACCGGCTTACATCGCTGAGAAAAGCCAGTCTTAATCTGCAATTCTTAAAGCAAATCAACCGGCATTTTTAAATACGATACACCGTTCTCTTCGGCTTGCGGAAATTTACCCGCGAGCATATTCACTTGAACGGAGGGAATAATCAAAGCCGGCATTTCCAGATTTGCATCCCGTCCCTCTCGCAGGGCAACGAATTCCTCTTCACTCACGCCGTCATGTAAATGAATATTATCTTTACGTTGTTCCGCCACGGACGTTTCCCAGGCATAAGCCCGCCCGCCAGGCGCATAGTCGTGGCACATGAATAATCTGGTTTCCGGTGGCAACGACAATATCCGCTGAATCGAATGATATAAAACGCGGGCATCTCCCCCCGGAAAATCACATCGTGCGGAGCCATAGTCAGGCATAAACATTGTATCGCCAACAAAGACGGCATTCCCGATCTTATAGACAATGCAAGCTGGCGTATGTCCCGGTGTCGCGAGAATTTCCAAGGTCAGGCCACCCACCGGAATTTTTTCATCGTCCTGAAACAGCCGTTGAAATTGTGATCCATCGGTATCCATCTCGGGGCCAAAATTAAAAATCTTTTTAAACTCGGATTGCACGACACCGACGGCCTGCCCTATTCCGATCACACCTCCCAGCTTCTGCTGCAGATATGGCGCCGCGGTCAAATGATCCGCATGCACATGGGTTTCCAAAATCCAGTCGACAGTGAGTCCTGCCTCATTGACGAATTTAATAATGTCATCTGCCGCTGTGGTCGCCGTGCGGCCAGATTTAATATCGAAATCGAGGACGCTGTCGATGATAACGGCCCGTTTGCTGACGGGATCAAAAGCCACATAGCTGACAGTAAATGTGGGCTCATGGAAAAAGGCCTTCACCTCGGGGTTCATTCTTGTCTCCTTGCACTGACTTCTTCTCGTTCAGAATATCTAAGCATGATTATTTGTTCTTGACTATATCTCTATATATACATAGATACAGATATATGAAGGTAAAAGAATTTGCAATACGGGATATGAAAACTGCTGCAGCAAATGCCTGCGCTCTGATGAAATCCCTCTCCAGCGAGACACGCCTCTTATTGTTGTGCCAGATGAATGAAACGGAATGCTCCGTTAACGAACTGGCCGGGGCACTGGAAATGCGACCGTCTTCCGTTTCCCAGCAACTGTCCCTTCTGCGCAAAGATGGCTTGGTCAAAACCCGGCGCGACGGTCGAACTGTTTACTACTCCTTGAAAGGAGAAGAAGCGACAATGATCATTTCGGTTCTTTACGCCTTATATTGCGTGGATTTCAAATAAATGGACAATTTCACGCCTTATGCTTCATTGGCCGGCGGCCTCCTCATCGGCATTTCCGCCACGCTTCTGTTAATGGCTGGCCGGATGGCCGGGATCAGCGGAATTTTGGCGGGACTGATCCCTTTCGACAGCAAAGACAACCTTTGGCGGATCCTGTTTATTGTCGGTTTGATTATTGGGGCCGGCCTCTATCCCGCTTTGGGCGGCGATATGTCGGCGATGAATATCAATCCCTATGAGTTGAGCGAAACGACCCATACTGCGCTCCTGATTATTGCGGGACTGCTGGTCGGTATCGGAACCTATGTCGGGGCTGGTTGCACCAGCGGCCATGGTATTTGCGGTATTGGACGGTTATCTGTCCGCTCAATCATCGCAACCGTCACTTTTGTCGTCGTCGCGGCCCTTACCGTATTTATTATGCGCTTGATTGTGGGAGGATAGGATGCTCAGCGTAATTAGCCTTTTTAGTGGCGTCTTGTTCGGATTTGGCCTGGCCCTATCCGGCATGGTCAATCCCAGTAAGATTATCGGGTTTCTTGATATCTCTGGAAACTGGGATCCCAGCCTGATCTTTGTCATGGCAGGTGGTGTGCTGGTGACAATCATCAGTTTCCGCTTTCTGCTCAACCGTCCGACGCCAATTTTTGGCGGCAAACTTGTCCTGCCGACAAAGCAGGATATAGATACCCCGCTTCTCGCAGGCGCCGGCATATTCGGCATCGGTTGGGCTCTTGGTGGCTTTTGTCCAGGCCCGGCCCTTAGCGCTCTCGCTTACGGTAACGAGAAAGTTTTTATTTTTGTTGGCGCCATGATTGTTGGCATCGCGGTTGCCAAGATCGGTTTGCGATCTTTAAGACTCGCATAATCATTATCGCCCTCTCTTTCATTTCCATAATTTAGAGATCTGCGTTCTTTTCCATTTTACCTTAACGGCTTTCATGGCTAGTCTGGGCGCTTGAATTGAAGCAATAAAAAATGGAAAAATCATGAGTTCATCGAATAAAGTTGCCATTGTCACAGGGTCAGCCACCGGCGCTGGCGCGGGTATTGCCGTCGGCCTCGCTGAAAAAGGCTACAACGTAACCGTCAATTATACACGAAGCCTGAAAGAAGCAGAAGAAACGGTTGCTCTTTGCGAAAGCCATGGCGTCGAGACCTTCTTGTGTCAGGCCGATGTCTCCAAAGATGAAGATTGCCGTCGCATGGCCACGGAAACCATGGAGAAATGGGGTCGCCTCGATGGATTGGTCAATAATGCGGGTCGGACAAAGTTCGTTGCTCACGATGATCTGGACGGCCTTTCCGCTGAAGATTTTCAGGATATTTACGCAGTAAATACCATTGGCCCGTATCAAATGTCACGTGCCGTTGCACCTTATATGAAGCAAACCGGCAGCGGCTCCATCGTGATGATTTCCTCGGTCGCCGGAACCCACGGCATCGGATCCTGTATTGCCTACGTCGCGTCAAAGGGTGCCTTGAACTCCATGACCAAAGCATTGGCAAGAACATTGGGGCCCGAAATTCGGGTCAACTCAATTTGCCCTGGATTTATCGAAACCCGCTGGTTGCTGCAAGGGTATGGCGAAGACAAATATGAAGCGTACAAACAGAGCCTGGTAAAAAAAGTCCCGCTTGGCAAAGTCTGTACACCTGAAGACATCGCCGAAACCGCGGCCTGGTTCATCGACGGTGCCAGCATGATCACCGGCGAAATCATCATCCTTGATGGCGGTATGCATCTGGTCGGTTAAGCCTGTATCCTTTTGAAAATGCAAACCGCAAAAATTAAACGTGCCCTTGGTTATCCCTATGATAGGCCCGCTACCTCGTATCTGTTTTCAGGAGGGGTCGCCAAGGAATTACCGGACGATATCAATTTGGCAGGTCGTCACCCGGTCCTCGCTTGTGGATCCAACGGGGCACCAGAACAACTTCGTCGAAAATACGGCGCCGGCAGTGACATCAATATTCCCGTCACTGCCGCGAAAATGCGGGACATTGCGTGCACCTATTCTGCGCATTTTTCGTCTTATGGGTCCCTTGCCGCCGCGCTTTGTAGCGTTCCGGGAATTGTGAGCTATGTACATATAACCTGGCTTACAGAAACCGAACTGCTGCGGATGCATGAGACTGAAGCAATCGGTATGAATTATCATTTCGCGCATCTCAAAGGGACTGATCTCGAATGCCAAGTAACCGGTTCGATCGATCGTCTTCATGCTTATATAAGTCTGCGCGGCAGCCTTTTGTTACACGGTAGCCCTGTTTTATTGGAAGGAATACCGACCGAAAATACGCAGCTGTTAAAACTTGATCAAAATACCATGCAGGAAGAGATCCGGCGCCGGCTTGCTCCTGAGATCAATCTCCAAGATTTCATTATGCAGAATATTGATGATGCCTCAACTCGCATGAAACGAACGGGCTTGATTAGTCAAAATACGGAACCCTTCATTCATTCCGGTATTACTGTGCTTTTTCCCTGCGCACCGCAGCTGGATTGAAAGATCGAGCATGAATAGAACCGTTATAGCTCTTTTTATCGGCGCCCTCGGCGGGGGCATATTTTTCGCGGCCAACCTCCCTCTTGCCTGGATGCTGGGATCCATGACCTTCGCGACCATTGCCGCACTCCGCGGCGTTGATGTTAAAGTCAACGATCCATTGCGCAAGGTCATGACAGCCGTTTTAGGTGTGATGTTAGGCAGTGGCTTTACAACCGAGACGCTGGACGCTCTGGCACAGTGGAGCGGCGGCCTGTTACTATTGTTTGCCAGTGTTATTCTCACCATGACCGTGGTGTATTTATTTTACCGAAAATTCGGAAAATTTGATCCGGTAACGGCTTACTTTGCGGCCGCCCCCGGTGGCTTCAACGTCATGTATGAAATGGGGGAGGCCAAAGGCGGAAATGGCCCGGTAATCGCTCTTATTCACGCCTCCCGAATTTTGATCCTCGTCATGACAGTGCCGTTGTACTTTCGCTATGGTATCGGCTTTACAAATACCGAAAACGTCATCCCGTTGTTAGGATCAGTCAAGGATCTGGTCGGCGATGGCTTGTTGATTGTCGCCGCTCTCCTTGGGTATGGTATAGGACGGATTTGCCGCCTGCCTGCCTATCACCTGATGGGACCGTTGCTCGTGACGGCGGCGTTTCAAATTCTCGGTGTAACCGATGTGGCACCCCCAATGATACTGGTTTATATGGCACAACTGGTCATTGGTACTGCCATCGGTGCCCGGTTTCTCGGCACCAATTTTACTGAGATCCGCCATGTCCTTGGCCTGAGCTTTGTCTCGACCATGATCATGATTTTAATTGCGTCAGTTTTCGCTCTGATATTCGCAGAAACTATTGGGGTCAGTGTCGCCGGCGTAATCCTCGCACTAAGTCCGGGTGGGTTGGCCGAAATGTCTCTGGTCGCCCTCGCCATGGGGATCGACGTGGCCTTTGTCTCCATCATGCATGCTATCCGAATTTCGCTGATTATCGCCCTTGTACCAATAGCATTTTCAACCTTCGACCGGATCATTTTGCGCAAGAAGAGAAACTAGCCCCTTACGCCGTCGCCCGCCGCTCAACTCGTGGGTAAACAAGTGCCAAAGTAACACCGCGTGCGGCCATAAACAGCATCAACGCAGCCCAAAGACCGTTCGCTCCCCAAATATTATCAAAAACCTGCATACCAATCATATAAAGAACAAAAGAGATGATCATTCCGTTTCGCATTTCCTTGGATTGCACAGCGCCAATAAAAATGCCATCGAGTTGATAAGACCAAATGGAAATGAGTGGCGCGACCATCATCCAAGGCAAAAAATTGTTAGCCTGTTCACGAACTTCGGGAATGCTGGTCAGAAGATTGATCAATGACGGACCAAACAAGGCGTAAATAAGGGTGTATATTGTCGCAACGATCAGCGCCCAGAAACTACTGACCAATACAATTTCACGCAGCAGTTCCGGTTTCTTCGCGCCCAAGGCAGAGCCCACCATCCCTTCTGTTGCAAAGGCAAATCCATCCAGGCCATAAGCCATAATATGCATAAAGTTCATCAACACGGCGACGGCCGCCAAGGTGGTATCACCTTTTGATGCGGCTTGTGCTGTGAAGTAAGCGAAAGCAAAGATAAGCAAAATTGAGCGAATGAAAATGTCGAAATTGACCCTCAGCAATTGCGTAAGCTTGCTGCCCGCGAACAGGCTTGAGCGGTACCATATGCCGCCGAGCTTGAGCAAATGCCGCCGCACGAGGTAACCCCCGAACAGGCAGGCACTAACTTCTGAAATAAGGGTCGCGGTCGCGACACCAGCCACATCCCAGCCCAGACCCAGGACAAAAAACAGATCCAGCACGATATTCATCCCGTTCATGAAAATCTGGATCATCAAAGCTGCCCGCGTGTTTTTAGTGCCGATAAAAAATCCCATTAGTGCATAATTGGCAAGGACGGCAGGCGCCCCCCAAACCCGGATGGAAAAATAGTCGGAGGCACCCTTCTCCACGGCCGCTGAGCTATCAATCAAATTCAGGGCGGACCAAAGAACAACACTCTGAAGCGCGAGTACAAAGACAGAAATTATCAGGGATAACAGGAGTGCCCGTCCCATAACGGCCCGTATTTCATCAGGATCTTTCTGGCCAGCAGCCTGGGCGACAAAACCAGTGGTTCCCATGCGCAGAAAGCCAAATCCCCAATATAGGAAACTAAACATCATGGCACCAATCGCGACGGCCCCTATATAATGTGCGTCCGGAAGATGCCCGACAACAGCCGTATCAACGGCCCCCAATAAAGGAACCGATGAATTCGACAAGATTATGGGCCAGGCAAGGCGCCAGACTTCCCCGTGGCTAGGGCGTGAGAAAAAATACTTAAGAGACATCAATATCCGAAATAATCTCTGATTTTATAACCGATCATCGCCGGCGGCAGAAACCAGGGTGTGCCATTGTAATAGATACGATCTTCAAACGGTAAATCATCAAACGCAGTTTCCCCATCCGGATGATCCAGTATCTGCAGAGCGGCTTTGTGCCCCAAATAACCGGACATGGCAACGCCTGATCCGCAATATCCCATCGCGAAGTAAATGCCGTCATGCTGACCGATAGTTGGCAACGCATTAAAACCATACGCCACCTTTCCAGACCAGACATGTGAGACAGCGGATGTCTTAAGTTGCGGGAAAATGGACGTAAGACGCCGTTTTAGTGCCTTAGCCTGCTGTAAGGGAGAGGCCTGAAAAACCGTCGGGCGGCCGCCCAACAGGATACGCTTTCCATCGGGGGATGGTCGATAGTAACTCAACATTTTGCGAGTATCCGTGATCATGCGTTTCGTCGGAAACAGGCTCGTCACCAGATTTTCTGAGAGTTCCTCAGTCGCGATCATCGTGCTGCCAATGGCTATGACACGTCGCTGGACAAAGGGAAAAAGCGCGCCACTATAACCGTTCGTTGCGATCAAAAGCTGCCGGCTCTTAATTTCTGGTCCGGATGTTTTGAGAGTAAATCCGTCGCTCGTGCGCGAAATTTTCTCTGCGCGCACCGGTACCATTAGCGTTGCGCCAGCGCGGATCGCAGCGTTCGCCAAACCGCTTGCGTACTTCGCCGGATGCAATCCGCCGGTATGGTGTTGACGAAGACCGCCCTTATAAATCGCACTATCCACATCCTCAGCGTAGTCAGCAGGACCAACCATCTCTTCCGGTACATTTAGGTGTTTCTGACGGGCTTCGAAATCCTGCGTCATTGACGCTAAATGTGATCGTTGGACCGCCGGATAAAACCGGCCGTTCATGGTCAGATCGCACTCGATATCTTCTTCAGAAATACGTTGTTTGATAAACGCCACTGAGGCCAGAGCTTCTTTATAAACGGCAATTCCTTTTTCCTGACCATACATGCCAATGAGGCCATTTAACCCGGGCTTCAACAGATTTCCAATCATGCCGCCGTTCCGGCTGCTGGCACCAAAGCCCGGTTTCTCGGATTCCAATATGACGACAGAGTGACCGGCCTTTGCCAACGTCAACGCAGCGGACAATCCCGTGTAGCCACCGCCAATAACCGCAACATCATACCGTGTGCCCGGATTTGAAAAGGGTATATTTTCAGGGGCCGCCGCTTCCCACCAAAATGGGATCCCTTTCAATCCCTCAAAATGATCGTCCGAAGCCATTGAAATATCCTTTAGTTGAATTCTTTAGTACATTTTTTTATTCTGGTCAGACCGCTTCATTGAGAGCAAGCTCTATCCGCTCTTATTTGCAAGTTTTACATGGCAACCCTATGTAAAGAAAGTAGCATTCAGACATTGGGATTACTGGGGAAGATTCACAACGTGGCAAAAAATGTAGAGAAAGCCGACGAAAAATCAGACAACGACGATATTGCCGAATTCCTCGCTAAAGTCGCGGGAACGCCAGTCAGGACAACTCCGGGCAAAAGCGGTCGGTTGATTTTCGCCATTGACGCAACTGCCAGCCGCCAACCTACATGGGATCATGCCAGTCACCTGCAACGAGAAATGTTCGACGAAGCCGCTTCGGCCGGCGGGCTGGAACTGCAAATCGCTTTTTTCAGAGGATTTGGAGAGTTTAAAGCGACTGCCTGGACCCATGACAGTCGCGCGTTGGCGAAACCGATGTCAAAAGTCTTTTGCCTGGGCGGTCATACGCAAATCGAAAAGGTTTTGAAACATACGCTAAAACAAACCAAAAAAAACCCGGTAAATGCTGTTGTTTATATTGGTGACTGCATGGAAGAAGATGCCGATCGCCTCTGCCATCTATCCGGTCAGCTCGGCATGCTTAAAGTACCACTATTCGTCTTTCAGGAAGGGTATGACAGACTGGCTGAACAATGTTTCAGACAAATGGCAAAGCTTTCAGGAGGAGCTTATTGCCGCTTTGATTCCGCCAGCGCTGCGGCGCTCAGAGATTTGTTACGCGCAGTCGCCGCCTATGCCGCCGGCGGACGAAAAGCGTTAAGTGATTTCAGTCAAAAAACTGGTGGCGAGACCCTATTGTTGTTGAAACAAATAAAGTAAACTACTGAAATGTTAGCTTATTTTATTATTGGACTGTCAGTATTTGTAGCCCTGCTTATTGGCGGGAACAGTATGGCCAATGCCGATCCAAAAAAACTGGTAAAAGCCTTACGGATCGCAGCGACGGTCATTTGCGCTTTGTTAGCCGGCTTCTTTATTCTAACGGGACGTTTTGCCTATGCCCCGCCCTTTATTATCGCCGCTTTGTTTTTTCTCCGAAATAAGCCCTTTTTCGGTGGCGGCAACGCCCCGTCTGCTGGCCAGCAATCCGATGTGGAAACAAGTTGGATAAAAGCCACTTTGAATCACGACAGCGGCGAGATGGATGGCCAAATTTTAAAAGGCAAGTTTGAATCGCATATGTTATCAACCCTCACACTTAATCAACTTATGGAATTTCAAGAAGAAGCCCTCGAAGATCCACAAACAATTGCCATTCTGAATAGCTTTCTGGATCGCTATCATGCGCAGGCCGAAGAGGCAGATGCGACAGGCGGAGAGCAGACAAAAGAGCAAAAAACCAGGGCACAATCAAGCTCTGGGCCAATGACTAGGCGTGAGGCCTTGGATATTCTTGAGTTGACCGATGAGGCGACTTTAGTTCAAATAAAGAAAGCTCATCGCCAATTGATGAAAAAATTTCATCCGGACCATGACGGGTCTGAATATATGGCGGCGAAGATTAATGAAGCAAAAGATGTCTTGATTAAGACAAATTAAAGCAGTTCCCTGTATTTTACGGCCAATATATCACAATTTTTCTTCTAATTGAGAAAGCTGCACAATCAATGTCAAAAATAGTGCGAAAAGCCGTTTTCCCTGTTGGTGGTTTGGGGACAAGGTTCCTACCCGCAACAAAGGCTATGCCAAAAGAAATGTTACCTGTCGTTGACAAGCCCCTCATTCAATATGCAGTTGAGGAAGCGAGAGATGCCGGGATCGAAGAATTTATTTTCGTCACTGGTCGCGGAAAAACAATAATTGAGGATCATTTCGATCGATCTCACGAATTGGAAGCCGTGCTTACAGAGAGATGTAAACATGATCTTCTGGCAGAATTGCTTGATGGCATCCCCGTAGCTGGGAGTGTCGCGTATGTAAGGCAACAAGAACCACTAGGTCTTGGCCATGCGGTTTGGTGTGCAAAACGTTTGATTGGCGACGAACCATTCGCAGTGATTCTGGCAGACGACCTCATTCTTTCAAAAACCTCTTGTCTCGCTCAAATGACGGAGGCGCGCGAAAAAGCAGGGGGTGGGAATATGCTGGCCGTCATGGATGTCCCCCATGAACATACATCACGATACGGTATTGTTAGTCCGGGCAATGTAAATGGTTCTCTAGTTGACGTGTTAGGCCTCGTTGAAAAGCCTGATCCAGAAGATGCACCTTCAGACTTGGCCGTTATTGGAAGATATATTCTGGAACCAAAAATCTTCGCCCTCTTGGAAAACCAAGCGCGAGGCGCCGGCAATGAGATCCAACTTACAGATGCCCTCGCCTCCTTGCTCGGTGGCGACGCATTTTATGGAATGAAGTTCGAGGGGAAACGCTTCGATTGCGGCGATAAGATTGGCTTTTTAGAAGCAAATATTGCCTTTGCGCTTGAACGGGCGGATATGAAATCGGCTGTCCGCGATATCGTCAATAACTTTTCGTAGAGCTCAACATTACATACTTAAATAAAAATTTGGAGAAATAGCGATGCGTATTGCCGTAGTTGGAACCGGGTATGTCGGATTAGTATCTGGCACCTGTTTTTCAGAATTTGGCCATGACGTGGTTTGTATTGATACAGATGCTCAAAAAATCGACGGATTGAAAAATGGAAAAGTTCCAATTTTTGAACCTGGATTAGAAGATCTTGTCATCAAGAATGTCAAAGCAGGTCACCTTAAGTTTGATACAAACTTGAAAGAAGCCGTTTCTAAAGCGGATGCCGTATTTATTGCCGTAGGAACACCCAGTCGCCGCGGTGATGGCCAAGCAGATTTAACTTATGTGTACGCTGCGGCAAAAGACATCGCCGAAAATTTGAGCGGTTATACAGTCGTTGTCAATAAATCAACAGTCCCTGTAGGAACAGGCGGCAAAGTCGACGAAATTATCCGTGAAACAAATCCAAATGCTCAGTTCGAGGTTGTCTCCAATCCTGAATTTTTACGAGAAGGCGCAGCGATCGAAGATTTTATGCGGCCCGATCGTGTCGTCGTTGGAGCAACAACCGAACAAGCGAAAGATGTAATGGCCGCAATTTACCGGCCGCTTTCATTGTTTCAAACGCCACTTGTTTTTACCAGCCGCGAAAGCGCTGAACTGACGAAATATGCCGGCAACGCGTTTCTCGCCATGAAAATCACTTTTATCAACGAAATAGCAGACTTATGTGAACAAGTCGGCGCGAATGTTCACGACGTGGCGAAAGGAATTGGTCTTGATGGCCGCATCGGCGGAAAATTCTTGCATCCCGGACCCGGTTTCGGTGGTTCCTGTTTTCCCAAAGATACACGTGCTCTTTTTGAAACTTCGGCTGCGGCTGGGGCGCCTCTCAGAATTGTCGAAACGGTCATCAATATCAATGAGAAACGTAAGAAAGATATGGCTGAGCGCGTGATCAAGACATGTGGCGGATCCGTCTCCGGTTTAACGATCGCAGTTCTCGGTTTGACGTTCAAGCCCAATACCGATGACATGAGAGAAAGCCCAAGCCTTGATATTATTCCGGAATTAATCTCAGCGGGTGCCACCGTAAAAGCTTATGATCCAGAGGGCATGGTTGAAGCAAAAGAACATTTACCTGGCGTGGAATTTTGTGAAAATTCATACACGACATTGGAAAGCGCCGATGCACTCGTTATTATTACCGAGTGGAACGAATTTCGGGCCCTCAACATGGACAAAGTAAAGTCCTTGATGAAAACGCCTGTCATGATTGACCTTCGAAATATCTATGATCCGACGGAAATGAAAGGGCACGGCTTTACCTACGAAAGTATTGGCCGCCCCTCGAAGTAAATTGAGTTAAACTGTGAAAGCAAAGAGAAGATGACTGCACATAACTTTAATCCCAGCATTCTACGGGAATATGACATACGTGGCATTGTCGGCGAAACGCTCTTCGAAGAAGACGCCACTGCTATCGGTCGAGCTTTCGGTACATTTTTGACACAAATTGGGCGAACCAATATAGCCGTTGGCTATGATGGCCGATCAACCTCCCCGCCCATGAAAACAGCATTGATCAAAGGTCTGATCTCAACGGGAATTGACGTTTTTGATATCGGTATGGGCCCTACACCGATGTTGTATTATGCAACATATGAGCTCGATGCTGGTGGCGGAATCATGATTACGGGTTCACATAATCCGCCGAGCCACAATGGGTTCAAGATGATGCTGGATGGCAAATCATTTTACGGCGCGCAGATACAGGAGCTCGGTGCCCTCTGCGCTAAGGGAGAATTTGCGACAGGATCTGGTTCATCAATCGATAGCCCGTTGATGTCCCGTTATGTCCAGCGCCTCCTGCAAGATTTCAAACCGGGACGAGATCTTTCCGTCGTCTGGGATTGCGGCAACGGTGCCACCGGTGAAGTTCTTCGAAAGGTCGTTTCGGAATTGCCCGGCCGGCATCTACTCCTGTATGAAGAAATTGATGGCACTTTTCCCAATCACCATCCCGACCCGACAGTCGAAGAAAACCTGCAAGACCTGATTCGCACCGTCAAAGGTGTTGACGCCGATCTGGGGATTGCCTTTGACGGCGATGGTGATCGTATCGGTGTTGTTGATGGTTTGGGGCGCATATTATGGGGAGATCAACTGCTCGCCGTCCTCGCCAAGGAAGTTCTGGCCACCAGGCCGGGGGCCGCAATCATCGCTGACGTGAAGGCAAGCCAGATTCTGTTCGACGCCGTTGAAAAATTGGGCGGCACGCCCATAATGTGGAAAACTGGGCACTCCTTGATTAAATCGAAGATGCAGGAAGTAAAAGCACCGCTCGCAGGAGAGATGAGCGGACATATTTTCTATAACGATCATTATTACGGGTTTGACGATGCTCTGTATGTGGCGTTGCGACTATTGAACATTATTGGAGAAACAGAGACATCACTCGAAAAAATGCGCGACCAGCTTCCCGAAATGATCAATACCCCTGAGCTCAGATTTGACTGCCCTGATGACGAAAAGTTTGATGTGGTTACACGAGTACAAGCGGATCTTAAAGCAGTTGACGCCAATTTTTCTGACATTGATGGCGTCCGCGTCAACACAGAAGATGGATGGTGGCTCCTGCGGGCGTCAAACACACAAGCAGTCCTTGTGGCGCGGTGTGAAGCCTCTGATGAAGCCGGTTTGGCCCGCCTGAAAGTGCAGTTACAAGCATGTCTGAAAAAAGCTAACGTCGCAGCCCCGGACTTCTAGTTCCGGGCAGCTTTTCCATTATTTACACTAGCGCATACGACGTGGCGGTCGAGAGGACGGCCGCTGAGAGGGCGCTTTGCCAGGCAATGTTGTCGGTCGATTGGGCGGCTTTGCTCCGGGTGGCGGTCTAGGGCGATCCGGACGATCAGGTCGGTTTACGTCCACATTATAATCATAATGCGTGTCATAAATACCGTATCTGAATCCATAGTCATAGGGATATCCACCGCCGTAATAGACACCTCCGGAGGTACAAGCAGGCAGGATTAGAACCACGAATCCGAGAAGTAAGCGTCTCATTGAGGCCCTCCTTCCGCCTTAATAGAATTCAAAACACCAATGAGCGCTTTTTCGTGGCGATCATAAGCCTCCGGCTCCCCGATAAAAGCCGCGAAAGCTACACGATTTTCACTTATTTGAATGGCAACCACGGCAAAATCGAATTCTCGATCATTGCGCATGCCGGTTCCACTCGCAATCTGACCTTTGCGACCGTTAATCACCCGATCATCACGATACGTGATCTGGACATCTGAAAGTAATCTTGGGGCGACGTTTTGAATATATTCTTTAGCATCTGATAATTGAACGACACCTGTTGGCGCCCAAAGAGCCGTCCATATAGCCAGTTTTTCCTCTTGCGGAAGCAGTGAGACAATCCGGGCAGCGGGATCTTTATCGTCGTTCAGAACGGACGGGTCTACTTCGAACCCAGGTCGGATTTCCCAGTCGTCGGGCACCTGAAACCGAAACAGATTTTGTCCCTGAGTTTCATAGATGACTGTAACATCTGCGAATACAGGATTGGCAGTAACCATACCGCTCGCCATTGCAAGCATGACAATGCACCGCATAATAATTTTAGGCGACATGGTCCTCCCCCACATACTTTAAGCTTTGCAATAAAAGGCGAGCTTATTTCCTTCCAGATCGCGGCAATAGCCGAAAATCATTTTACCCTCTCCACGTGGCCCAGGCGCGCCTTCATCCTGTCCGCCCAAAGCCAGTGCTTTTGCATGCAGCTTCGCAACATTCTCTGCAGTCTCAACGGATAGAGCGACCATTGTTCCGTTGCCGGCGGTCGCCACTTCCCCATCATACGGTTTAATAACCGCCAGCATCGCAGTAGCCGGCGCCGTACTCCACAACCTGATATGCGCGTCGGTCATGATCCGTTTCGCCTCGATCTCGCCCAACAATTCATCATAAAATGCTGTGGATTTATCGATATCGTTGGTTCCTAGTGTCACGTAACCAATCATCTGATTTCCCTTTTTAAAGCTGCCGTTCTTCTGAGCGGCATTGATGTATCTGCAGTTATACCTCTAGCACTGATCCGCATAGAAATAAACCAACGCGTCAATTAGACATAGGATTGACATTTTGTTATCTATGTACCAATATAACAAAATGAAAAACCCAATAGAGCGCGTTCAAACGGGTATCCGTATTGAAAAAAAACTGCTGAAAGTTCTCAAAGGCCTCGCCGAGCATCTAGACATTACTGTCGGCGACCTTGTCGAAGGGATGGCGTTGCATTGCTTCGAAAACAAACCCCCCTTCACAGAGGAGACCTGCAAAAAAATTGAACAATTAAAGAACGTTTATGAGCTGACAATCGAGGCCGAAGACAGCCACAAATTAACGGAAAAAAAATCATGATGATGCCCCAAAATTATTCAGATCTGACTCGATCATTCGAAGCACATGAAATAGATAACACGGCGTTTCACCATGCAGATCATGTGCGTGTCGCTCATGATTTACTCTGCAAGTACGACTTTATCGACGCCGTTTCAATCTACGCAAAGGGCATCAGAACGCTGGCAGAAAAAGCCGGGGCGCCGCAAAAGTTCAATACCACGATCACTTACGCTTTTATGAGCCTTATTGCCGAACGAATGGCAGTATTTGAACACAATGAATTTGCCGGCTTCGTTTCCACAAACCCTGATTTACTGAGTAAAAATGCATTGGAAAAATGGTACACACCAGATCGCTTAAAATCTGATCTAGCGCGCACCATATTCCTGCTTCCAACCAAGTAAAAGACCACCCTTGCAACTCTAGTATAACGCCTTAACTGGGTGGTTCAGCGAGTGTGAAAAGAACATCCGCCCCTTCGTTTCGCAGCGGTATCAATGCTTGATATTCCGGGCTGTTATACCAGTTGCGTGCCGTCTCAACGTCAGGAAATTCAATCACAGCGAACCTGTTGTAGGGACCATTACCTGCAAGGATTTCATGAACTAACGCACGATGAGTAAAGACACCACCATGTGCCGCAACGATCGGTCCCGCAGCTTGACCATACTCAGCAAATTTATCCGAGTTTTTAACATTTACATGGACCGCGACATAAGCAACCATAACATACTCCTATTTTTATTATTACCGCCCCGAAAGATTTTTATTGAGCTGGAAGCGCGCCGCGCGTCACCGCCATATCGGTGAATTTATTTAATGCACCGGTCATCATTTTAAAGACCTTGTCACGGTCCGATATGCCATACCGTTTCGCGAGCCAGGAAGGATCTGTATAGGCAAGCTTCACCGTGCCGTCGCTGTCTTTCCAGGCAATTGCTTTCAATGGTAAATCCAAACCAATGGCCGGATTGGAGGCCATCAACGGAGTTCCCATTTTTGGATTACCAAAAATAATGAGAGAGGTTGGCGGTAGCTCCAAGCCAACACTTTCAGCCCCTTTCGCATGATCAATCCGCGCAAAAACCTTGATGCCCTTTCTTTCTAGTGCGATACCGAGGCGGTCAAGGGTCTTGGTCACGCCAAAATCACTCTGTTTGACAATCAGCCCATCCCCTTCGGCATGGGCTTGCATCGCCAGAAACGAAGCCAATACCATAGTTAGCAGGACGAACATCATGCGCGTAAAACGATCCAGCATTTTTATCTCCTTTGGAAGAAATGAGGTCGAACAAAAAAAGATCCCGCCCGACGGGTGATGGATTCTATTCTAGCCCAATAAATTTTACGGCGGCAAGATCATGCGACAATTTGCACGATAATGTGAAATGCAGACCAACGAAGGAACGCTCCCGAGAAAGCTTTTTGATTTCGCGCGTTATTGAGGTAGCGGCTTTCCGGCAGTCTCCTTAATGAAGAAGGTGACAACGAGCGAAACAGCAGCAGCTACCATAAGATAATACACAGGCGAAAAATCATCGGAAGTGCGCTCTACAAGATATGTGGCGACCAGAGGTGTTGTACCCCCAAAAATGCCGAGGCAAAGGTTATAGCCGATACCTGAGGCACTGCAGCGGACCGCAGTCGGTAGAATTTCAACCATCACCGCAGATAGCCCTGAATACCCAACGCCAAAAAGGACAGAAAAGCCTACCTGTCCCGCCAAAATCAGTGCGAAACTCTGGTGATGCATCATCCACCAAAGCGGCCAGGCAAAAATCAACGAGCCAATGGCAACAAAATACAATAAGGGTTTTCGGCCAATTCGGTCGGACAGTATCGCGCTGAACGTAATAATCGGAAGCATGATTATCAGGCTCAATGTGTTGATATCCAGAGCATCGGTTGTCGACACATGCATTTGTTCGGTTAGATAAGATATCGCGTAGACCCAAAGCAGATAAAACCCGACAGCGTTCACAAGTGACAAACAGATGATCTGCAAGATCGCCCGCCAATGATCTCGGAAGGCAACAATGAACGGGAGATTGGTCAACGGCTTGGCGTCCGAGAAATAGCTGGGTTCCGTCATATGGCGGCGGAATAGCATGGCGCAAATAGCGATAACCGATCCAAACAAAAAGGGAAGACGCCATCCCCATTCCTGGAATTCAGCAGATCCCAAAATATTGCTAAACAGAGAACATAGAGAGGATCCAAGAAGAAAGCCGAGCACGCTGCCAAACATTGGCCAACTGGTGTTAAAAGCACGTCTATCATCCGACGAATGCTCCGCAAGGAAAACGATGGAGCTAGGATACTCACCGCCAACTGATAAACCTTGAAGTATCCGGAGCAAAACAAGCAAAATGGCTGCAGAGGTTCCAATTTCACTGTGTGTCGGCAAAAGACCAATAGCGGTGGTCCCTATTCCCATCATAGCGACAGAGAATATTAACGCCGGCTTACGACCGATTTTATCGGCCATATGACCAAGTAAGATGCCGCCTAAAGGTCGAGCGATATAACCAATGGCAAAAACAGCAAAGGCCGCCAGCAGTGACGTGAAAGGATCATTATCGGGGAAAAACAGTTTGCCGATAATGGGTGCCATTGTGCCGTAAACTGCAAAATCATACCATTCGAGGGTATTGCCAATCGCGCCGGAAACAATATTGCGTCGTTTTATAGTTGAGGAAGAAATGCTGAAAAATCCAAAAAAACGTAAATAGTAATGTTTACTGCTTAACGCCATCGAGAGGCAAAATCTAGTCATACTAGAAATAAAAAGCCGAGCCTCAGAGAGGCCCGGCTCTTTTCCTCATATACACATTTGAAGCCTTACGGTACGCAACGCGCTTCAAAAAACGCTGTATATGAAACTAACTTACTTTACCTTTTTTCGGCTTCTTCATCCCCATCCAGGATTCCCCAGAGGCCATCACACAGGTGGCGCCATTTGGCTGGGTCAGCACAATTGTCCAAGTAACACCGTCGGGGCTTGAAAACAGTTCAAGCACGCTGCCATTCGCCGCGAGGCCGGCAGCAACCGGCGCTTCTTCAAATTTTCCACTCAGATGTTTCATGAGTGCGGTTCGCTCAAAACATGCGCTTTGAGCGGATGCGTCTGTCACTTGGAATGAAACCAACGTGGCTGCGAAGAATAGCAGTGCAATTCCAAAAGAAATGACAGAGCGCATGCCGGCGTTACGAAGTGCCGAATGGGTAGTATATTCAACAAAGTTTAACATACGCTCCTCCTTTTCCGCGAAACCATTCCAGATCCTATCCTGATGGAGACTCACTGAAACTATCGCTACATTTACTAATATAAAGAGGAAAGGTTAACAATCGATATACGGCATTTATCTAAAATATTATTTAGTTAAAAATTGGAATCAATTATGAAGAAAAATTCTAAAAAAATACCAGAAATCAGCCGTTTGTAACTATATGTAAGTTGATTTATCACGTCTTCTCAATCCATTGTGATTTGCTTTTCCACGCATATATATTTGAGAAAACGGCCAATTTCAGAGAAATTAATACAGGATCTGGGAGGCGTATTGCCACAACAATCCGGTTCCGATTGATCCGACAAAACCGAGCATAAGGTAAATTCCGAATACTTCCCGTTTTACCAGACCGAAAACCGCAACCGCCGCCGGAATGGAAGACACCGCACCGGCCGTCATAAAGGCCATGGCCGCGCCTTGCGACATGCCCAGCTCCAGCAAGCCGCTGACGAGCGGTATGGCGGCATACCCATTCAAATAACTGGGAATACCAATCAGTACCGCCAGAGGAATGGCAAAGAGATTCTCCTGCCCGACCAGATCCTCCACGAACGTGGTGGGGATATAGGTCACCATTATGGCTTCAAGAAGAAAGGCAAGAACGAGCCACCGACCAATCAACCAGCCGTTGGAAAGACCGGATTCAGTGAAGACAGTGCGCCGGTTTTCATCAGACCATATTTTCCAATGGACTTGCACGGGTCCTTTCAAGTCCAAGGTCGGGCGGCACCCTCCGGGCATATCGGCTCGCAGGGGATTCTGAATTGCACCCCGCTTCTGCAACAGGTAAATGGAAAAGCCGGCGAAAAGTCCCAAAGCGATAGCGATAATTGTTTTCCCGCTCGCGAAGCCAACGCCGATGCCGACGGATGTCAGAACAAATATTTCCGGATCCATTATCGGCGAGGCAATCCAGAAAGCCATAACTGGGGCCAACGGAACTCCCGCGACGAGTAGCGACGCAACGAGGGGGATAACACCACAAGAGCAAAAAGGCGACAATGCGCCAACCAGAGAGGCCGCAAATATGGCCGTCACCGGTGATCCCGAAAAGGCCTTGGCAATATAGCCGTCTGCTCCTGAAGCCTGGAAATAAGCCGCGAGTCCGACGGCTATCAAGAAAAACGGTGCCATTGAGAGGAGTGCATCGCCGAGGAAAGCCAAACTATCCGGCACATTCACCGGATCAATGATCAGCTGCAACAGGATCACCGCGAAACAGGCAAGAATAACTTTATCCGTCAATAAGATCCAAAGACGGGACCGAGTTTGTGACAATGCAGGTAGAAGCTCATTAAGAGACATATCGATATTTCCAGTATATTCGAATTATATTAGAATAATACCTACATTGAGAAATTATTCAAGTTTATACTTCGATATTTATCGAAATAATAAATTTATATTTGTAAACAATGAATTATGAGCTAAAATTTCCGGTCTATGGCGTGAGATCGACACCAGCGCAGCATTTATCCGTGAGCAGTGTCACCAGGCCATTCATCTTGTCGAAATTCATGAAGCATCTTAAAATTCGGCTTTGTCGCTCTTGAGTAATCAAGCCGCCGGCCACCAAATGCGAGATATGATGGGACAAGGTTGATCCCGGAATGCCCAACAAGGATTGTATTTCACCAACGGCCAACCCCTCCTCCCCTGCTTGCACCAGATACTGCACAATGCGAAGACGAATTGGGTGACCAAGCTTGCTCAAGGCAAGCGCAGCTTCCTCTGTTTGTAGAATTTCAGGGTGTAGATTTTCTACTGGCTTGGAATTCACAGGTTTTCAACTTTTTCTTCGAGTCCCGGCAGCCGTAGCGATTTTATCAAATGCCGCAATTCATGACGCGCGGCCACATGGCTCATGGACATTCTGATGCCGACGCCTTTTTTATTCAGGTCGAGCATGGTCAGGCCCTTCAAGAAAAGTTCCCGGAAAATGACCCGTTCCCCAAAGCCCGCCGCAGAGCGGAAAGAAATCCGCGATGCCAATTTAGATAGAATTTTTTCGATATGCCGTTTGTTGTGGGCATCTGTGTGAGACAGGCGATTGCGCATAACGACCCAGTCAATCTTGTGGTTGTCGATAAGGGCCCGCCGCTTCCGCTGTTCCCAAACCATTTCGCTGTACCAGCTCGGGCGTTGGACTTCCATCGTCGTCTCGTCAATTTTTGCCAGCAAATCCAGATCAATAAAACTGTCGTTCATGGGCGTCAGAAGCGTATCTGCGAAGGAGTGTCCGAGCTTCGAGATAAAGCTGTCGGCACCCGGACAATCTATAACGACGAAGTTATTTTCATAGACGAGTTCTTGCAAAGCCGCGACAAAACGCGACCGCTCATCGCTTTGAGCCTCATCCATATTCTTTTTCGGGCTTGGTTCAATGACCCTTAAAGACGGCATCGGCAGATCAAGCTGGTTCTTGGTCACGAAGCTCTGTCGGTTCTCAATATATCGGCCCAATGTCTTTTGCTTGCCATCAAGATCAACGGCGCCGACTTTAAACCCCAAAGTCAGAAGCGACACGATTACATGCATGGCAGTTGTCGATTTTCCAGAACCACCTTTTGCATTTCCGACAACGATAATATGCGCGCGCGTCGGCTGAGTATCAGCCTCTGGTGTAGATTTTTCCACAGTTACTGTCACGTTTGACACGTTCTCTTGCTCCCCGCAAACCTCACTATCTAAGATTGAGTTCTGTCGCAATGATTAGCGCACCTGATTAAGTAAACCAGCCATTGAAACATGACAAGCACCTTAATCCGATGAATTTTAAGAAGTGATTAAAAGACGAAATTACCAGAAAATTATTTGGTTATTATTGGCGTCTCAGGATGGAAAGCATAATGCGCGAAGGCAAAATCCACGCTGTATAATATGTCTTCATAACGGCCATCCTTCTTGCGCTGTACCGTAACATTTCCGATATCAACACCTTTCCCGATAACCGCTGCATCAAGGGCTGAATTCTGCCCTTTTTCCCAAGTAACAATCAATCCATCTGGCGTCTCTAGGCGTTTCACTGACCGTAAATAGTCTAGCGCCCAGGCTTGATTTTCCGCAACAACAACCCGCGACAATGGTGCGACTTCGTCGGGCACGGCACCCTCATACAAGAACGGAAAATCAAGACTATCATAGCCCTGATACGGGTTCATTCCATACCGCCGAAAACCATCATCTTCTGGAATAAGAACACTGCCTTGCGGTGCTCTTTCTTTAAATTTTGCGAAAGATTCGATTCTGACCGGGATCATTTCGAGCTCTAAACCGGTTAAATCTCCAACTATGGCACGGCCTAAAAACTGCTGCCACCAGCTTTCCGTTTGACGATCATACATTACCAGATCAGAATTTCGGAGTTTTCCCGTCGTTCCGAAATCCAGGACCATTTCGCCTTTTTCCGGATGGTCTATGCGTCGATCAAACACCAAAGATGCATTACATAAAGGACAAAAAGTCACCGAAATGGGAATGCCCGCGATTTCATCATTGACAATTTCGTGCCACATCAGCACTTGCAACGGATATGCTTTCGCTTCGCCGTCGACAATTACGCCGATCACAGGTTCCGTTGCGGTCAGATGACTGGCTTGTGCCACTGGCAAAAATTTAGGGCTGTCAATGGCGGGTATGCCATCTTTTGGAACGCCACCAGAGAGGATTTCCGTATAGTCGATTTCAGTCTTGTCGAAATTTGTATTTGGCCATTGCCCAGCCCAGAAATCAGGATCCGCCCACGCTGAGGCTGGTGCCAGCATCAAGGACACCAGTGGTAACAACAAGATGTATTTCAAAAATTTCATGTAAAAAATTTAGAGGGTTTTTGGGTTCCTGCAAAATCAAGCCTTTGTGATCCATATTAAAACTGCTATCGAAAATACATGTCATTTGATGTTGAAAATGTAATCGTCGGCGCAGGCGTTATCGGCCTGGCCATTGCCCGGTCTTTAAGTGTCCGGGGCCGTGATGTCCTTATTCTGGAGAGAGCCGCACATTTTGGTAGCGAAACTTCATCGCGGAACAGTGAG
>NZ_JBALWD010000034.1:0-46841 GCF_036960985.1 Sneathiella sp.
CCAAACCAAAGTCAGTTCTCAAAGGAGCACCTTTACGGTTTCTCTGACCTTTTACCGTCACACGCACTATCCAGCGCCGGGCGCCCGAAGGATCAACAACAAGATAAAGCCCGTTGCCGTCTCCATGCCGTCCTGCGCCCAAATTATCGACCAACTTCTTCGTGAGCTTTCCATTCAAGATCGCCATTTGAAAAATACCACCTTTCATACCACACAATGAAAGAGTATCAGACAATGCGAGAAAAATCGAGATGAATGTAAAAAGCTCAAAATCCCCATAAATTAGGGGTTTTCATTACTTAAACGCGTTTTCTAAAACTGGGAAAAAGGGTATAGTGGCGGAGGGAGAGGGATTCGAACCCTCGATACGGTTACCCGTATACACGCTTTCCAAGCGTGCGCCTTCAGCCACTCGGCCACCCCTCCGCAGACGTCCGCGTGAAACCGCAGACGAGCGGGGAATATACTTCAGAAGCCAGAGAATGCAAGAGGTCAAAAGCCGATTGCGGGAATTAATGACGGATGGCCCAGTTTTATGAAAAAATAACTTCAAACGGGCTTTGAGTTCCGGCGCATTTAGCGATACCATGCCGCCATTGAATAACAGAAAGATTTGAAACGTGATTATTGGTCGTCTCGTTGGATGGGTGCTCATCGCCCTCGCATTTATGGTGCTAGGGCATGACCTTCTGCAATATCTGAGCACAGGTGAGCTGCAATTTATCTTGCTGGGAGAGCTTTGGTACAACCTGTTTCCCGAAGCGCTGAACCTGGCGCAGGCCATTGTTCAGCGCTATCTGTTCCCAAGTCTTTGGGACCCGGTCATCCTCACGTTTTTACTATGGCCCGCGTGGTTTGATTTTTTCGTCCCCGGAGTGGTCCTGATACTCCTGTTTCGAAAAAGAAAGAACCGCAAGAGAGACCGCTAGACACCGATCAGTCTAGTCGTCTCCCATTTTGAGGGCCGCCAGAAATGCCTCTTGCGGAATATCCACGTTCCCCACAGACCGCATCCGCTTCTTGCCTTTTTTCTGCTTTTCCAACAGCTTCTTTTTCCGGGTAAGATCGCCGCCATAACATTTCGCGGTGACATCTTTACGAAGGGCGCTGATGGTTTCCCGCGCCACGACTTTTCCGCCGATCGCCGCCTGCAAGGCAATCTTGAACAACTGACGCGGTATCAGGTCTTTCAGACGCTCACAGAGCTGCCGTCCGCGCCCTTCCGCCTGATCCCGATGGGCAATCATCGCCAACGCGTCCACGGGCTCTGAATTGACCAGAATGGACAGTTTCACAAGATCACTTTCGATATAGCTATCCAGTTCATAATCGAAACTGGCATATCCCCGGGTCACTGATTTCAGGCGATCGTAAAAGTCAAACACCACCTCATTGAGCGGAAGTTTGTAGACGACCATCGCCCGGTTGCCCGCATAGGTCAGATCCGTCTGCACACCGCGCTTGTCTTCGCAGAGCTTCAGCACCTGTCCCAGATACTCATCTGGCACCAGAATAGTCGCCTTGATCCAGGGCTCTTCGATGTGATCAATTTGCATGACATCGGGCATATCCGCCGGGTTATGCATTTCAACCATGTCGCCATTGCGCATATATAGACGATAAACAACGGACGGCGCCGTGGTAATCAAATCAAGATCGAATTCCCGCTCCAGCCGTTCCTGGATAATTTCCAGATGCAGCAACCCCAAAAATCCGCAACGAAAGCCGAAGCCAAGGGCGGCAGAGGTTTCCGCTTCAAAAGAAAAGCTGGCATCATTCAACCGCAATCTACCAAGGCTGGATTTCAATTCCGAAAAATCGGCGGCATCAACGGGAAACAATCCGCAAAACACCACGGGTTGGTTTGGCTTAAACCCGGGGAGCGGCTCCAGGGCCGGTTTACGGTCGTCCGTGATCGTATCACCGACTTTGGTATCGGCCACTTGTTTGATGGCCGCGGTCATAAAGCCAATTTCACCCGGGCCCAGCTCGTCAACCATAAGGCCTTTCGGCGTAAATACACCAACCCGATCGACCAGATAACTGGCGCCCGTTTCCATCATCCGGACCTTCTGGCCTTTCTTGATGGACCCGGCCCGGACCCGGAACAACACGACGACGCCAAGATAGGCATCATACCAACTATCAATCAGCAAAGCTTGAAGCGGTGCCTTTTTATCGCCTTTTGGCGGCGGAATATACTTGATTACGGCTTCCAGAACTTCATCGACCCCAACGCCGGTTTTAGCTGACACGGGTAAGGCATTGCTGGCGTCAATACCGATAACTTCTTCAATCTGCTCGACGACGCGATCCACGTCCGCAGCGGGTAAATCAACTTTGTTCAAGACTGGCAGTATTTCGTGGTTAACTTCGATGGCCTGATAGACATTGGCAAGGGTTTGCGCTTCAACGCCCTGACTGGCATCAACGACCAGCAACGATCCTTCACAAGCCGCGAGAGACCGGTTGACCTCGTAGGCAAAATCAACATGGCCCGGTGTATCGATCAGGTTCAGCGTATAAGTGTCGCCATCTCTCGCTTTATACAAAAGGCGTACCGTCTGCGCCTTGATGGTAATACCGCGTTCGCGCTCGATATCCATGCTGTCGAGCACTTGTTGCTGCATCTCACGCGCATCCAGCCCTCCGCACATTTGGATAAGGCGGTCCGCAAGCGTCGATTTTCCGTGATCAATATGAGCAATGATCGAAAAATTACGAATTTTACTTAATTCAGTCATCTGCCTATTTTCTAATCTCTGACGCTTATCCAAGTAACAGGTTTCTGGGTAATTACAACAGGCGTGTTCCTAATCTTGCCCGGGCAACGATATGTCGCCATATGTTCCCTGGTCAGATGGGATTTTCATAATGCCAGAAGAGCTAAAAACGGTCTTGTCATCTGCCGTTAAAATGCACGTGGCGAAAAGCAGGGTTCGTGTCTGTTTTATCACCTGTGTCCGGCCTTCAAGCCAGGTGCCGTTGGGTACTGGGGAGACAAAATCGCACGACATCTGAATAGTCGGCAGAAATTTTCGGATACCGGTAATTGCCTGACCGCCAACGCCCAATTGCATATCGGCAAATGTCATCAACATGCCACCGTGACAAATATTGGCTATATTACAATGCTTGTCTTCGATCCGAAGTCCCAGATAGGCATCCATTTCCACGGGCTTGATCATCAGGGTGCCTGTCAATCCGACAAACCCGACATTCCCTTCGAAGACTTTAAATCCGTCTGGAATATTATTCTTCATTTTTAGTCTCCACAAACAGAACAAGGGGAGCTCCAAAGCTCCCCTCCATTAATTGGCCCTTTAACTCTAGTGCCGCAGATGACCGCCACTGGCTTTTTCGACATTGGCGATCACTTTCGCGGCGACGGCGTCAATTTCCTCTTCCGTCAGCGTTTTCTCCGTCGGTTGCAGCCGGACTGACAGTGCCACGGATTTTTTGCCTTCGGCCACATGCTCCCCTTGATACACATCAAAGATGGAAACGCCGGTAATCAATTTTTTGTCGCTGCCCTGCGCCGCCCGGATAATTTTATCAGCAGAAACATCGGCATCCATTTCAAAGGCAAAATCTCTTTCGACAGATTGGAAATCAGAAACCGATAAGGGCGGACGCGCCGTCGCGTTTTTTCCGCGTGGCATCGGCACATTATCAAGATAGACCTCAAATCCGACAAGCGGCCCTTTGACCTTCATTGCCTCCAGAACAGCAGGATGGATTTCACCAAAGGCTGCGAGCCGGTTTTTTGGGCCCAGCTGAAGAACGCCGGAACGACCGGGATGATACCAGTCCGGCGCGCCCGTGACGACTTGAGCGTTAGCGGCCGGTCCGCCAACGGCTTCCAGAACCGCAAGCGCATCGGCTTTCGCATCATAAGCGTCAAAATTCTTGCCGTTGCCGGCCCAGTGTCGCTCAGAGGTTTGACCGGATCGAATACCACCTGCAACCATTTTTTGGCCGTCTGGTTGATCCGAATGATACTCAGATCCAACTTCGAACAGGGAGACATCGGCGAAGCCACGGGCATGGTTACGCCCAGCAGCCGCAATCAAGTTCGGCAATAACGACGGGCGCATGGCGTCCAGATCCGCACTGATCGGATTAACCAGAACGATCTCATCAGGGACGCCGCCAAACAGGTCTGCATGGGCCCGCGGCAGGAACGACCAGGTAACTGCTTCCATCATGCCGCGAACGGCCAATCCGCGTTTTGCCATTCTGACCCGCCGCTGCGGCAAATCCACAGATGGCTTGGCCACAGCATTGACCCTTGGCAAAGCGGCCGTCGGGATATTGTCATAGCCATGGACGCGCAAAATTTCTTCCACAAGATCGGCTTCCCCGTCCACATCCATACGCCAGGACGGGACGGATACTTGAATGAGGTCGTCATTTTCCTTTGGTGAAAACCCGAGCTTCTCGAGAATTTCCATCATTTCGGTGACCGGGACATCAACACCGCCCAAGTCCTGCACTCGGCTTTTGCGTAAACTCACATCCTTCTGCCAGTCCGGGCCGGTCCCGGCAACGACAACATTGGAGGGCTCACCGCCACACAAATCCATCACAAGCCGTGTGGCAATTTCCATGGCGTTTTCAACGAATGCCGGATCCACACCCCGTTCAAAACGATAGCGCGCATCTGATTCTATCCCCAGCTTGCGGCCGCTCGTGGCGATGCGAATGGGATCAAAGAGGGCCGCTTCGATAAAGACATTGGTTGTCTCTTCCGTGCAACCGGTTTCCTCACCGCCCATGATGCCGCCCAAGCCAACAGCACGACTGTCATCTGCAATCACGCAGGTATCGGCATCTATGTCGTATTCTTCGCCATCCAGAGCCAGTAGTTTTTCTACAGGCTCACCCAGACGTACCTGAATGCCGCCATCGACCTTATCGGCATCAAAAACATGCAGCGGCCGGCCCAGATCATAGGTGACATAGTTGGTCATATCGACAAGCGCCGAAATGGGGCGCAATCCGATCGCCAGTAATTTATCCTGTAGCCATTTTGGAGAGGGCCCGTTTTTGACACCGCGGATATAACGACCCGCGAATTTGGAACAAGGTAACGGATCCTGATCGGCAGGGCCAAAATTGAGGCGGACAGGGATCGGGCTTTCAAACTGGCCCGGCACCGCGTTCACATCCAATGCCTTCAGCTGACCAAAGCCGCTGGCGGCTAAATCACGGGCAATGCCGTAAACCCCCAACGCATCCTGATGATTTGGCGTGATGGCAATTTCGACGACCGGATCATCCAATCCGGTGAGAACCGCAAAGGAAGCACCGATTTCCGTATCTTCCGGCATCTCGATGATACCGTCATGTTCGTCGGAAATTCCCATTTCCCGTTCGGACACGAGCATGCCATTACTTTCCACGCCGCGAATTTTAGAAGGTTTCAGCAACAAGTCCGTACCCGGCACGTAGACACCGGACGGCGCGAACACCCCTTTCATGCCCGTACGGGCGTTGGGGGCACCGCACACGACTTGAACAATCTGTGAACCGGTATCGACTTTACACACGCGCAAGCGGTCCGCATCCGGATGCTGAACGGCTTCGACGACGTGAACGACCCGAAAGGCTTCCAGCTCTTTCGCGCGATCCGTAATCTCTTCAACCTCTAGTCCCAGCGCTGTCAGTTTTTCAGACAGTTCGTCGAGGGACGCTGTGTAGTCGAGATGTTCTTTCAGCCAGGATATCGTGAATTTCATCGAGACAACCCTCCACCAAGTGTGGGGACGTCCAGAGGTACAAATCCGTAATGTTTCAGCCAGCGCAGATCCGCATCAAAAAAGGCGCGTAAATCCGGAATGCCGTATTTCAACATGGCAATCCGGTCAATGCCCATGCCCCAGGCAAAGCCTTGATACTCATCCGGATCCAGTCCGCAATGGGCCAGAACCCGTGGGTTGACCATACCGCAGCCCAAAATTTCCAGCCAGTCGTCGCCTTCGCCGACTTTCACATGGTCACCCGCAAAGGTGCACTTGATGTCCATTTCCGCGGAAGGTTCCGTGAACGGGAAATAGGACGGGCGAAACCGCATGGTAATTTCGTCGAGTTCGAAAAAGGCTTTGCAGAATTCAGCAAGAACGCCTTTCAAATGCCCCATATGGCTGGTCTTATCGATAACCAATCCTTCGATCTGATGAAACATTGGCGTATGGGTCTGATCGGAGTCACAGCGAAAAGTCCGTCCGGGCACGACAATACGATGCGGCGGCTCCTTCGATTGCATGGTCCTGATCTGAACAGTCGACGTATGGGTTCGCAGAAGTTGACGCGAGCCATCCGCCTTTTCCGGCAAATAGAAGGTATCATGCATTTGCCGCGCAGGATGTTCTGGTGGAATATTCAGCGCTGTGAAATTGTGAAAATCGTCTTCAATATCCGGGCCTTCGGCAATATCAAATCCCATATCAGCGAATATTTCCGTGATTTCATCCATGACCTGACTGATCGGATGAATACGTCCAACTGTTTCTGGACGAACCGGCAAGGTCACGTCGATACTTTCAGCCGCCAGTTTCTTCGTCAGTTCAGCCGCATGAAGGGATGATTTTGCACCGTCAATGGCGTCGCCGATGGTCGACTTCAGCTTATTTAACTTCGGCGCAACTGTTTGACGTTCGGAGGGGTCCATTTGGCCGAGGCCGCGCATCATCAGACTGACACTTCCCTTTTTACCAAGGGCAGAGATCCGCAGCGCTTCCAGCGCATCCATTTCCGTTATCTTGCCGATTTGATCCAGCAACTCTGATTCAAGCTTTTCAATATCCTGCATAACTACTCGCAAATAAAAAGGGGGCCACTAGAAGGGCCCCCTTTTAATAAAGTGGTCTACGAAAAAGTCTAGGTTTTCGAGGGCCCGGTGTATCAGGCTTTGTTAGATGCTTGATCTGCAGCGTCTACCAATGCCTTGAAGGCCTCAGGCTCACGTACGGCGATATCAGCAAGAACTTTACGGTCTACTTCAATGCCAGCCAGCTTGAGGCCGTGCATAAAGTTTCCGTAAGTCATGCCAAGCTCACGTGAAGCTGCATTAATACGTTGGATCCACAGCGCACGGAAGCTCCGCTTCTTGTTGCGCCGATCGCGATATGCATATTGGCCGGCTTTCTCGACGGCCTGAATTGCAACGCGGAAGGTATTTTTACGGCGGCCATAATAACCTTTGGCTGCCTTGATAACTTTTCTATGACGGGCATGCGTAGTGACGCCCCGTTTGACACGTGCCATGGTATTCTCTCCTTAACCGTACGGTAAAAACTTTTTGACGATCCGGGCATCCTGATCAGATAGAACTGTTGTTCCCCGAAGATTCCGAATCTGTTTGTTGGTCCGCTTAATCATTCCATGCTGTTTACCAGCCTGGTTTGCGCGCACCTTACCGGAGGCGGTAAGAGAGAAACGCTTTTTCACGCCGCTCTTAGTTTTTAGCTTGGGCATTTTAGGGCTTCCTATAAATCACAAGTTGAAGCGAAAGAGCAAACTCGGCAGCACCAAATGGCCGGAATGCTCGACGAAGCGAGGGTTATAACCGCGTGAAGGCCCAAACACAAGCCCTCTAACCGCTTTTTTTCGTTAATATCACCGGGTCTATTGCGATCATGTCCGCCCGGGAGAAAAAATTCAAAAACTCACGTCCTGTATATGGTGAGCCCCCTAGTGAATAACCACGAAAAAACCTGCGTATTCCTCAAGAAATCGCAGGTTTTAAAGAATCCGGTTCTTTATTTTATCGGTGCAATCACCATGGTCATTTGCCGGCCTTCCATTTTTGGATGCTGCTCGACTTTTGCGACCTCTTCCGTCTCGTCACGTACTTTGTGAAGCAAATTCATGCCCAACTCCTGATGGGCCATTTCACGCCCGCGGAATCGCATGGTTACTTTCACCTTGTCGCCCGTTCCCAAGAACTTATTCACGGAGCGCATTTTGACATCATAATCGTGCTGATCAATATTCGGCCGCATCTTAATTTCTTTGATCTCGAATGTTTTCTGCTTCTTTCGAGCTTTCGATGCTTTTTTCTGCGCTTCAAAGCGCGCACGGCCGTGATCCATGAGTTTACAAACCGGTGATTCTCCCGGAGAAACCTCCACAAGATCAAGTCCCGCTTCATCGGCCAGCCCCATGGCTGCCTCAATGATCACCAATCCAATGTTATCACCTTCATCATTTATCAATCGAACACTTGAAGCCTGGATGTCTTCATTCGTGCGTGGCCCGTCTTTTGTCGGAACCGTATTTCTTTGTGGGCGAGCTATGTACTTTCTCCTTTAATCATTATTTGTATCCGTACCGTCCGTATAAGGCGGAATACTGATATATTCTATATATTTTAACGTTTTATTTCTACCGCTTCTTTTTTTTGATCCCGAAATTAGCTTCCAGGCACTTTTGCCTCTTCGACAAGCTGTGCAATTGCGTCGTCCAGATCCAGTACTTTTTGATGTTTTTCGCCAAGACGGCGGACAGAAATTGTTTTCTCTTCCGCTTCTCGTTTACCGGCGACAAACATGGCTGGGACTTTGGCGAGGCTATGTTCTCGGACCTTGTAATTGATCTTTTCATTTCGAAGATCAAGGGTCGCCCGCAAGCCTTTCGCCTTCAGCGCCGCAAGCACTTCCTCGGCATAACTATCCGCTTCATCTGTGATGGTCGCGACAACGACTTGAACCGGCGACAGCCAAAGCGGGAATCGCCCGGCATATTCTTCGATCAAAATACCGATAAAACGCTCCATGGATCCAAAGATCGCCCGATGCAACATAACCGGTCGATGCTTTGCGCCATCTTCTCCGATATAAGTCGCGCCAAGGCGTTCCGGTAAAACGAAGTCAACTTGCAAAGTCCCGCATTGCCAATCGCGGCCAATCGCATCGGTCAAAACAAACTCCAGTTTCGGTCCGTAGAACGCACCTTCCCCCGGGTTCATGGAATAGCTGAGACCGGTTGCATCGATTGCGTCGCGCAAAGAGCCTTCAGACTTGTCCCAAATCTCGTCTTCCCCCGCCCGCACTTCAGGGCGGTCGGAAAATTTGACTTTCACGTCGGTGAAGCCGAAATCCTTGTAGATATCCAACAGCAACGCGCAAAAGACTTCAGTTTCAGAGGTAATCTGATCTTCGGTACAGAAAATATGGGCATCGTCTTGGGTAAATCCACGCACCCGCATAATACCGTGCAATGCGCCAGACGGCTCATAGCGATGACAGGATCCGAATTCCGCCATGCGCAGCGGAAGATCACGATAGCTGGTGATCCCCTGATTGAAAATTTGCACATGGCATGGGCAGTTCATCGGCTTCAAGGCAAAAGTCTTGTCTTCCGATTCCGTGGTGTACATGGCATCGCGGAATTTTTCCCAATGCCCGGAAGCTTCCCATAACTTGCGATCAACGAGCTGCGGCGTTTTGACTTCCTTATACTCAGCCTCTTCCAGCTTATGGCGAATATAGTTTTCCAGTGTACGGTATAAAGTCCAGCCCTTTTCGTGCCAAAAGACCATGCCAACGGCCTCTTCCTGAAGGTGGAATAAATCCATTTCCTTACCCAGCTTGCGATGGTCGCGGCGTTCCGCTTCTTCCAAACGGTGCAAATAGGCTTTCAGTTCCTTTTCATTTCGCCACGCAGTCCCGTAAACCCTCTGAAGCATCTCATTGTTGGAATCTCCACGCCAATAGGCTCCGGCCAGCTTCATCAGTTTAAAAGCATGGCCGAGTTTTTTGGTGGACGGTAAATGCGGGCCACGGCACAAATCCTGAAATTCACCTTGCCGATAAATTCCAATGGGCTGATCCGCTGGAATACTGGCAATAATTTCAGCTTTGTAGTCTTCGCCGATGCCTTTAAAAAATTCAACGGCAGTATCCCGATCCCACTCTTCGCGGACAATCTGTTCGTCGCGATCGACGATTTCATGCATGCGCTTTTCGATTTTTTCAAGATCGGTCGGAGTAAATGGTTCATCCCGGGCAAAGTCGTAATAAAACCCATTCTCGATTGAAGGCCCAATGGTCACTTGCGTTTCCGGATATAATTCCTTTGCCGCCTCAGCAAGCACATGGGCCGCGTCATGACGCAACAGTTCAAGAACGTCATCGCCTTCTTCGCGAATGGTTATAATTTCGACGGTTGTATCCGTGTCCAACGTTGTCTTGAGATCTTTGACTTCACCGTTAATCCGCAATGCCAAGGCTGCTTTGGCCAATCCCGGGCCAATATCAAGCGCTAATTCTTCACCTGAAATAGGCCCCTCAAATGATCGAATACTTCCATCAGGAAGGGATATGTTGAGTTTACCGTTGTTCACTTTTTACCGCCAATTCTGTATCTGGTTCCGAGCAACACCCTGCCCTGAATCTTAGCTTTACGAGGGGGACTGTAGAAATCTGGCATGGCATGTCAAGTAAAGAGCATCGCTAACTGCCTTTTGAGCGTATTTAGTTTGCCCAATATCTGCCTTGTACCAACAAATTAGTTGGAAAGAAGATCCGTATAAACCTTCAATGTTGAAGAGCACATGGTCTCAATATCGAATTTGTCCATGACATGCTGGCGCGATAATGCTGCCACGGCCTCTCGTTGCTCCGACGTCATGCTTATGGCTGCGTTCAACGCGGCTGCGATGGCATCAGAATCATTTACAGGGATCAACCAGCCTGTCTCGCCATCCAGAATGGTTTCCATGGATCCGCCATGCGCCGTCGCCACAACGGGTCGTCCCATGGCTTGCGCCTCCACAGCAACGCGCCCGAAACCTTCCGGCACCGTTGTCGCAGAGACGACGACATCGGATAACATGAGGGCGACCGCCATATCGTTGCAGTGTCCTTTAATCTGAACCTTGCCTTCCAGATTTTTGGACCTGATCAATGTCCTGAGCTCTTCACAATAGGCTTCTCGGCCTTCCGTGCTACCAACCATCAACGCCAGAAAATTGTCGTCCTCTAACTTTGCCAGCGCTTCAATAAAGGCAGTATGCCCTTTCAAACGGGTCAAGCGGCCGGGCAGCATAATAACTGGAACGCCGTCCGGTAACTGCCAGTCACCCGCCATTTTAATAATGCGCTCCGCACTAATGGCAGCCGGGTTAAACTTGCGGCAATCAACGCCCCGCGGAATGGTCACGACCTGATTCTCGGCAACCTCATAATTCTCCTGGATATGAAGGGCCAGAAAATCCGAGATCGCGATGACTTTTTCGCCTTTCGCCATTACCGAATTATAGTAGTTTTTAAGGAATCCACCGCGGGTATAGGCTGCATGAAAAGTGGTCACGAAATGACAGTTTTCTTTTTTCGCGGCTTTTAAGGCGCTCCAGGCAGGTGCGCGGCTCCGGGCGTGCACAATATCAACTTTGTGCTCTTTGATGACCTCTCGCAAACGCGCCACATTTCGCCGCATGACCAACGGATTCTTTGAAGCGACGGGCAAGGTGATATGCCGGACGCCCATTCTCGTCAGTTCATGTTCCATGATACCGCCACTTGAAACAACGATGGGGATCCATCCTTCGTTTTTCAGTGCCGCCGCTATTTCAATGGTACCGCGCTCCACACCGCCGCCGTTCAGGCTCGGAAGAATCTGCAGGACGGTCCGAACATGACTTTCATCATCGGCGGAGGGAATGCTATGCTGGGTATCAATCTTATTCATAAATGGCTTCTATAACTCATAATGACGAACTCAAACACACCAAGTATGCTCTCCAGGCCGGATGGTCAATCCCTCGCTTTTCATCATAGGGCCGGAGAAACGCCCGGCGTCCTGTTTTGCTCTGGCTTTATGTCTGATATGGAGGGGACAAAAGCCGTCGCCCTGGAAAACGCCATGACGGGCATTGGCAGAGGTTATACCCGATTTGATTATCTGGGACATGGCCAATCAACGGGTCATTTCACAGATGGTACCATAAGTCGCTGGACAGATGACGCCCTCGCAATTCTAGATGAATGTACCGCAGGACCTCAAATCATCGTTGGTTCATCCATGGGCGGTTGGATCGGCTTGCGCGTGGCGCTGCTTCGTCCAGAACGCATTGCCGGGTTTATTGGTATCGCTGCAGCACCGGATTTCACGACGCGCATGTGGGACGACATGCCGGAGGAGGGTAAATCCGACATTCTGTCGAAGGGCTTTTGGGAGCAACCGTCAGAATATTCGGAGGAACCGTATATCATCACCAAAAAACTGATAGATGATGGCCCCCGCAATTTCGTGATGAATGGACAAATTGATGTGACCTGTCCTGTCCATCTGCTTCAAGGCATGAAAGATGACAGCGTGCCGTGGAAAACAGCGTTACAGATACAGGAATCTTTGGAAAGCGAGGATGTCACAGTGTCCTTGGTCAAGAACGGGGATCATCGATTATCTGAACCGGACGACATTACCCGCCTGGTCCTGGCAACCGAACGTTTATGCGCTTCCGTGTAATTCCTCCGCAAGAGAGTATCACACCAAAAATCCGCCTAACACACTGAAATTATTATAGTTTATGAACTGATCCGCTAGTTTTCGTGAGAGTAACATAATGTTGATGAAAAAGAGTGATCGAGATCACTGGACATTAACGAATTTGACACCACATAGGGTGTATAGATTAGTACAGACGCAAAACTTTTGCTGATCTTTGGGACAGTCCCCCTCTCCCAACGAAAAGCAATTTTAGCCGGATCGATCCCCCTCTCGATCCGGCTTTTTCATTGGGGTTCCGGCGGCTGCATCCATTTAACGATTTTCATCGCGGGGAAGATCCAGATAACGCCAACGATTGGGTAATAGATCAGTTCTGCTATTTTACTATCCGGTAAAAATTGCACCGCAATCAGCATGCAAGCAAGACAGTAAATCACCAAAAGAAAGATTAAGATCGCCATTCCGACGGCTTTGCGAGTATTCATATGTACTACCGTTGAGAAAGGTTTATAACAACATTCAATGGCCAATTATAAGGCGATACGGCTGAAAAGTAAATTTTGGATCGATTGCCTCATTTTTGACAAATAAAATTCGCATGTCGGCCATTATTCTATGCCCAAACTGACCTATCATATTTATCCAACATAGGACGCCAAGCATGTTTCAGAAAAAAACAAAACTCACCGACGCCCCCGAAACTGAAGCCGAGGCTTCCCTTCCACAAGAAAACCCGAGTGAAAGCAGAGTGAAACCGATGACAAATAATGCAGGCGGCAGAACCTATGGCGTTGACAATGCGCTTCGCCCAAAGACACCTGTTTACGGACAACCTCCTGAAGAAAAAAAGCAAGGCAGCCGCTTACATGTCGGTGCCGACATCCATCTAAAAGGCGAGATCACGGCTTGCGACCGGTTAATTGTTGAGGGAAAAGTAGAAGCCTCAATGGATAGTAAGGAAATCGAGATCAGTAAAAGCGGCGTGTTTATTGGCACAGTCGATATTGATACGGCCGATATTTCCGGCAAATTCGATGGAACAATGAAGGCCCGCAAGCGGCTCATTATTCGCAAAACCGGTCATGTCACTGGAAATATAAGCTATGGCGAGATCGAAATTGAGCCAGGCGGAGAAATTGGCGGATCTTTGAAAAAAGTCGGCAAAGAACAGCCCAATCTTCTCGCCGATATTGAAAAGGATGTCGTACAAAAACCTGAACCGCACAAAAACGGAGAAGCATCTAAGGCATCCGCCTAGTCGCCATTTTCTTTCATTTTTTAAGTTTGAAAATATGCCCTGAAATTTCGACGGATTTCGGGGCATATGTCCGTATAATGTCTAGTTGTGAAGGACAAATCCGGTGTTTTCCGATCAGCCTGTTAGGTAAAGATGCAGAATCTGAACGAGATTAAAAAAGATGCTGCTCTCATGCGGGCGGTTGCTGCCGGCGATCAAAAGGCCTGTCGCGAGGTAGCGGATACCTATTTGAGCATATCTTATCGACTGGCCGTTCGCATACTTGGCGATACCAGTTTAGCCGAAGATATGGCGCAGGAAGCGTTTATGAAGCTCTGGAAACAAGCACCAGATTGGCAGGCGAAGGCACAAATACGCACGTGGCTACATCGGGTTACTCACAACTTATGTGTAGACCAATTGCGAAAGCAGAAGAGATTTAGCGACGATGAAGTGCCGGATATTGCGGATCCTGCATTGGGAGTAATTGAGAAGTTGGAGCAACAGCAAATCGACGATAAAGTAACTGAAGCGCTTCAAAAACTGCCGCCTCGACAACGTATCGCTATTTCTTTGGTATATTTTGAGGAATGTGGAAATATAGAAGCTGCGGACATAATGGAATTATCAGTCGATGCCCTGGAATCGTTGTTGGCACGAGGGAGGCGTAAATTGAAAGATCTATTACTGCCCGCACGCAGGCTAAGAGACGGAGTTATGTGATGAAAGAAAAACAGTCTGCAGAACTTAATCATTTTAAATCTGTGTTGGACACGTATGGCGCGGCCCGGCAACGTTGGCCCGACAATGATCTTGCTTTGATGGAAAAACTACTTCTCACGTCAGACGTGGCCAGGAGTTTGTTGCGCCAAGAAGAAAAATTTGATCTTACATTGGCTTCCAGTGATCCAACACTTCAGGCGCCTTCAACGTTACTAACACGTGTCTTGATCGACGCACAGAATCTGAACCGCGGATCTATTTTTCAGACGCTTTGGCCTTTTGGTTCTATTTGGCAACCGGCATCTGGTTTGGCAATGGCTGCTTTCGTTGGAGTTATGCTGGGAGTTGCGAGCCCAAACCTGCTCAATGGCTATAGTAATTCCCCAATTGATGAACCCGTTTTCAATGACACATTGTTCGACCTGGAGTATGAAAATGGCAATATCTAGGCCAAAGATCCTTTCAATTGCTCTTATTGTTTCGTTGGCGGTCAACGTCATTGTTGGTGGTTTTATCACGGCACAATGGCTGGGGTATGGCGCCACTAATGCACGATCCGGCGGACCGCTTTTCAATCATCGCGCGGCCATGTCTGTACTCGAACAAGAACCACAAGAAAATGTTCGGAAAATTTGGAAGGCTCGGCGTGAAACCTTACGTCCGTATTTCAAGGATTATGGACAATCCCGCCGGCAACTCGCCGAATTGCTGGGTGCAGAAAATTTGGACGAAGAGGCCGTAAATATGGCGTATAGCGATATGCTTGCCAAACGTATGCAAATTGAAGAAATGCTGAGGGTCTCATTGCTTGAATTCGCCAACGCTTTGCCGGCAGATCAACGAGCAAAATTCTTCAACGAAGGTTTTCAAAAGCATAAAAAGCACAGGAAGCCGGGCAAGGATAAATCAAACTGATGGATAGACGCCAATATTCCGCTTCCGCCATGCGAAATCGTGATCCAATTTTAGACGTGTTAAAGACACATCTTCCAACATCAGGAACTGTTTTGGAAATTGCCAGCGGGTCAGGTGAACATGCTGTTCATTTCGCCCCTCAGTTTCCAAACCTTAATTGGCAGGCAACGAATTATGAGGATACTCAGCTCGATAGTGTTATCGACTGGATTGCCCATTTGCCCTCCGGAAATTTGCTCCCACCACTAAAACTTGACGCAACAGCTTCTGTCTGGCCGATAGAATCCGCGGGCTATCCAGCCAGGCCTGTTACAGCCGTTTTCAACGTAAATACGATTCATATTTCGCCTTGGCGTGTGTGTGAAGGTCTAATGGCCGGAACCGGACGTACTCTTGAAAAAGGAGGGCGACTGTTTATCTATGGTCCCTTTAAAGTAGAAGGCCAACATACGGCAGCAACAAATAAAGACTTTGATGTATGGTTACGGGCGGAAAACGCTGATTATGGTATTCGGGATCAGGGGGCCGTCGTTGCAGAAGCCAAAAAGAACGGACTGACGCATCTGATAGCCATCCCTATGCCTGCAAATAACTTTATTCAGATATTTGACCATATTTAACAATTGCATCATTTTGCGCGAGACAGCTTAACGTGGATCAGAATAAATCAAATTTAACAGAAAAGTATTGGTCAACTTTTGTTACAGCGACCGGCATCGAAGGCCATGACTATGCCGTTGTCACTTTTGGAAACACAAAGGCACTGGCGGAAACACTGCTAGCACTTGTTCTATCAGGCAAGAAGCGAGCAACGGCGTCCCTACTCACAGATTATTCAGGCCAAGACGTGCCGCTACCGAAAGTGGGAGACTATGTTGTTGTGCTGGACGGGAGCAGCGCCCCCAATTGTATCTGGCGCACGACAGATGTGACTGTGAAACCATTTAATGAAGTTGACGAAATTTTCGCTTGGGCTGAAGGCGAAGGCGACAGAAGTTTGGATTTCTGGCTGTCTACCCATCGGGCGTATTTTACATTACAATGCCACGCTGAAGGTTTCGAGATGCATGACCATATGGAAACCGTTTTCGAAAAGTTTGAAATAGTTTGGCCATTGGAAGTAGAAGATCCGATTCCCTGACCACGTTAAAGTTTAAAACCTCATAAACCTTAAGCAAAAAAAGGGCCACCCGGAAGGATGGCCCAATTTTTTGACTTAGTAAGTTGGTTGGCTTAGAAGCCCATACCACCCATACCGCCGCCCATGCCGCCCATGTCAGGCATAGCAGGTGCGCCGCCGCCATCTTTGGCAGGAGCGTCCGCAATCATTGCTTCTGTTGTAATCAACAGGCTGGCAATAGATGCTGCATCTTCCAGTGCGTGACGAACAACTTTGGCCGGATCAACAACACCGTCCGCTGTCAGGTCTGTGTACTTACCGGACTGCGCGTTGAAACCGAACGAGTTACTGTCTTGCTCAAGCAATTTTCCAACAACAACCGCACCGTCAGAACCCGCATTTTCAGCGATCTGGCGACATGGTGCCTCAAGCGCACGGCGAATAATTTTAATACCGACATTCTGGTCTTCGTTTTCACCCACTAGACCGTCAAGAGCGCGTGTCGCGTAAAGAAGAGCAACACCGCCACCGGCAACAATACCTTCTTCAACCGCAGCCCGTGTTGCATGCAGGGCATCATCAACGCGATCTTTGCGTTCTTTCACTTCTACTTCAGTTGCGCCGCCAACTTTGATGACAGCAACACCGCCGGCAAGCTTGGCAAGGCGTTCTTGAAGTTTTTCACGGTCATAGTCGGAAGTAGTTTCTTCGGACTGCGCACGTATCTGGTTACAGCGGCCTTCGATGTCAGCTTTCTCGCCAGCACCGTCAACGATTGTTGTTTCTTCTTTCGTGATTGTAACGGATTTCGCCGTTCCAAGCATATCAAGACCAACATTTTCGAGTTTGATACCGATTTCTTCAGAAATCATCTGGCCACCAGTAAGGATCGCGATGTCTTCAAGCATTGCTTTACGACGATCGCCAAAACCAGGAGCTTTAACAGCAGCAATCTTAAGACCACCGCGAAGTTTGTTGACAACCAAAGTTGCAAGAGCTTCGCCTTCGATGTCTTCAGCAATGATCAACAGAGGCTTACCGGCTTGAACAACAGCTTCCAGCAGTGGCAACATTGGCTGAAGGTTGGTCAATTTCTTTTCGTGAAGCAGGATGTAAGGGTTGTCCATTTCGGCAACCATTTTTTCTGCATTTGTCACGAAGTAAGGGGACAGATATCCGCGATCGAACTGCATACCTTCGACGACGTCCAGCTCTGTATCAAGACCTTTAGCTTCTTCAACAGTAATAACGCCTTCGTTGCCGACACGCTGCATAGCTTCAGAAATGATGTTGCCAATTTCAACTTCACCATTTGCTGAGATCGTACCGACCTGCGCAATTTCTTCCTGACCAGCAACTGGTTTTGCAGAAGCTTTAATGCTTTCGATCGCTGTACCAACAGCAAGATCGATACCGCGCTTAAGATCCATTGGGTTCATTGTTGCAGCAACAGCTTTCAGGCCTTCCTGAACAATAGACTGTGCAAGTAATGTTGCCGTCGTCGTACCATCACCGGCAACGTCGTTTGTTTTAGACGCTACTTCACGAACCATCTGCGCGCCCATGTTTTCGAACTTGTCTTCGAGTTCGATTTCCTTCGCAACAGTAACACCATCTTTTGTGATGCGCGGTGCGCCGAAAGATTTGTCGATTACAACGTTACGACCTTTTGGGCCGAGCGTCACTTTAACAGCATCAGCCAGGATATTAACGCCTTTCAGCATACGATTGCGGGCGTCTGTACTGAACTTGACTTCTTTTGCCATGTTTTTAATTCCTCAATTTATTCGGATTGGTTAGGCCATTACGCCCATGATGTCTGATTCTTTCATGATCAAGACGTCTTCGCCGTCGACCTTGATTTCTGTTCCGGACCATTTGCCGAAAACAACGGTGTCGCCAACACCAACGTCAAGTGGGCGTACAGTTCCGTCTTCTGCAATAGAACCATTACCAACTGCAAGAACTTCGCCTTGTGATGGCTTTTCCTGAGCACTGTCTACTAGAATAATACCGCCAGCTGTTTTTTCTTCAGCTTCAATGCGTTTGATCAATACTCGATCGTGCAACGGACGAAATGTCATCAAGCTTCTCCCTAAGTTTCGAATAATAAATGGGTTTACGACTGCATTAGCACTCACATCTAACGAGTGCTAACAAAATTCAATATGGATGTAGGCAATGCGTGTGAAAGAGTCAAGAGTTGCATGTAAATTTTTGGATTAAATCAATTTTTGCGTAGTAAAAGTCCCAAATCCCTTGGCCGTTATCCTTTTTTCCATTAGACAGAGCCGCAGCATACGTTGCGTAAATAGATGCGCCCCAACGTATATACAAGATGCAAACTAAAAAAAGGCTGACACGACTGTGACGACATCCCTACTTACGCAACTTAGCGATCTTGCCGGGCAAGCCTTTACGGCTCTTGATCTCGATCCCTCCTTTGGTAAGGTCGTCGTCTCACAGCGACGCGAATTGGGCCAATTTCAATGTAATGGCGCGCTTGGCGCCGCCAAGCAGGCTAAAAGGAACCCTCGAGAAATAGCGGAGCAAATTGTCACTCAGCTTGAACAAACTAGGCTTTTTAGGGATTTGTCGCTCGCAGGTCCCGGTTTTATCAATTTGCGCTTAAACGACGACTTCTTGACTGGGCATCTTACGGAACTTGCGGAAGACCCTTTCTTTGGATGTCGACAAAATCATGACCCTCAAAAAGTAATCATTGATTTCGGCGGACCAAATGTGGCGAAAGCCATGCATGTAGGTCACTTACGGGCAACCATCATTGGCGAGAGCCTGCGGCGGCTACACGAATTTCTAGGCAACGAAATTATCAGCGACGTTCATTTTGGCGACTGGGGGCTGCCCATGGGGTTGCTGATCAAGGAAATTGAACAGACTGAGCCGAGTCTTATCTATTTCGATTCCGCTTTTTCTGGTCCTTACCCAGAACAGTCTCCTGTTTCAGGTGAAGAGCTTCAAGTTTTATATCCTGCTGCCTCAGCCCGCAGCAAATCTGATCCTGCGTTCCTTGAAAGCGCCCGGGAAGCAACATTCGAACTGCAAAAAGGCCGAGCTGGTTATCGCGCCCTGTGGCAGCATATGAGAAATATTTCCATCGCCGAGACCAGAAAAGATTTTGATCTTCTTGGTGCTCATTTCACAGAATGGAAAGGAGAGGCGGATACCAATGAACATATTCCGCTGATGCTAGAGCGTTTGCAAGCCGGAGGCTATTCGGAGCTTTCCGAGGGTGCGATTGTCGTTCAGGTCAAAAAAGAGACAGACAAAAAAGAAATGCCTCCATTAATCTTGCAAAAATCCGATGGTGCCGTGATGTATGGCACTACTGATTTGGCGACCATTGAACAACGTGTTGAGGACCGAGATCCCGATCAAATCCTTTATGTCGTAGATGCACGCCAGAGCCTTCATTTTGAGCAGGTATTCCGCGCCGCGATAAAATGTAAAAGCGTCAGATCAGAGTGCCATCTGGAACATATCGGCTTTGGTACGGTAAACGGCAAAGATGGCAAGCCGCTTAAAACACGGGATGGCGGCGTTGTACGACTTCGCGCGCTCATCGAAGATGCAATTAGTGAAGCTCGAAAAGTGGTCGCAGAAACCGGCATGTCAGAGCGGTTTGATGAGGCTGAACTCGATGATATTTCGCAGAAGGTTGGACTCGCCGCCATAAAATACGCAGACCTGTCAAATCAGCGCATGTCCAATTATGTTTTCGATCTAGAGCGTTTTACAAAATTCGAAGGCCGCACAGGCCCCTATCAGATGTATGCCGCAGTTCGCATTAAATCCATGTTACGGCGCGCGACCGAGCAAGGATATTCCGATGGGCGCCTGATAGCGACCGCTGATGCAGAACGAAATTTGATGTTAGCGCTCGCGGGTCTACAAGAGACAGTCACAGCAGCCACAGAGAAAAATGCGCCCAATATTTTATGCGATCATGTATATAATCTAACGCAGGAATTTAATGCATTTTATCACGATTGCCATGTGCTTGGAGAGCAGGATACTGAAATACGGGCTTCTCGCCTCAAGTTATGTACCATTGCACTGCGTCAAATCGAGCTTGTTCTGAATATACTCGGGATTGACGTGCCCGAGCGAATGTAAAAGATATGTAAATCATTATTGATCAAATTACCGTTCAAGATCAAAATAGGTGAAGCCAAGAAGGAAAAAAATCGTGCAACAGGAAACCACCAAATTAAAAGCAGGTGTCGTAACCGGAAAAGATTATCTCGCTCTCGTTCGCAATTGCAAAACCCAAGGCTATGCCTTGCCCGCGATTAACATAACCGGAACGAATACTGTGAATGCCGCTATGGAAGGCGCTGCCAACAGTAAATCAGATCTGATTGTTCAGCTTTCGAATGGTGGCGCTCAGTTCTTTGCCGGCAAGGGCATTAAAGACACAAACCGGGCCCGAATTATCGGCGCAATCTCTGCCGCGCGGCACGTCCATACAGTGGCGAAGGAATATGGTATTTGCGTCATCTTACATACCGACCATGCCAACAAGGGTCTTATTCCCTGGGTTGAAGGCATGATTGAAGCCAGTGAAGAAGAATTTGCAGCAACTGGCCGCCCTTTGTTTTCGTCGCACATGCTGGACCTTTCCGAAGAAACGGTCGAAGACAATCTGGATGATTGCGAAAGAATTCTTAAACGGCTTGCAAAAATCGATATGAGCTTGGAAATCGAGCTCGGAGTTACGGGCGGTGAAGAAGATGGGGTCGGCACAGATGTTGATCTGGTTGACAACAACAAACTCTACACACAACCCTCCGAAGTTCTCCAGGCGTACCAGCGTCTGTCACCAATAGGGCACTTCTCCGTTGCCGCGGCTTTTGGCAATGTACACGGTGTTTACAAACCCGGAAATGTTCAGTTACGACCTGAAATTCTCGACAAATCACAAGTTCATGTTCAGGAAACCTACGGAACGGATCCAAAGCCACTGGATTTTGTTTTCCATGGAGGGTCTGGTTCCAGCCCGGAAGAAATTCGAGAAGCCGTCGGTTACGGGGTGTTCAAAATGAACGTGGATACCGATACACAGTTTGCGTTTTCAAAAGCGGCAGGACCTTATCTGGAAGAGCACTCCAAAGCCTTCAAATATCAGATCGATCCGGAAAACGGAACACCGTTCAAGAAACATTATGATCCTAGGGCATGGCTAAGAGTATGCGAAGTGTCCATGGCGGAACGCGTCGAGCAAGCCTGCCAAGAACTGGGCTCCGCAGGCAAGTCGGTCGCAGAATAGAAACCTGGGTTCACGTGAAGACGGTTAGTAGGCTAACGCACAGCCGTCTTTGCGAGATTCAGAACCTGCAGACAGGACGCCGGTTTCTGGATCTATCGTTATAATTTGACCGCCACCAAGTGGCATGGCCGTGTCCCGCAATTCATACCCCATATCTGACAACTCTTGGCGAACGCTGGCAGGTATCCCTTCTTCAACTTCCAAAACACCCGCATTGTAGAAGGCGCGCGGGCTATCGATAGCCTCCTGCGGATCCATGCCGAAATCCCAAATATTTGTAAGAACGTGAGAATGCCCGACGGGTTGGTATCCGCCGCCCATGACGCCATAGCATATCGTGGCCTGATTCCCGCGCGTTACCATTCCGGGAATAATGGTATGCAGTGGGCGTTTTCCCGGTGCCACGCAATTTGGATGATCTGGATCCACAACAAAACCAAATCCGCGATTTTGGAACAAAACCCCGGTGTCCGGGCACGCAATTCCAGAACCAAATCCCATGTACAAGGAATTGATAAAGGAGACAGCATTCCCGTTTCCGTCCACGACAGACGCGTAAATCGTGTCGCGATGCCGTTCCATCGCATAGGCCCCGGTGGGATCCCCTGCTTTACCTACATCAATATGCGAATTTAGCTGGTCGGCAAATTCATCTGAAAGCAACATATCCAGTGGCACATCCGCTTTCGTTGGATCCGCAACAAATTTATCACGTGCCAGATAAGCTAATCGTGCCGCTTCTGCTTCCAGATGCAAGCGCTGCGATCCATTTGGATCTAGTCCAGACAAATCATACTTCTTGAGAATATTCAGCATAATCAGGGCAATGATACCCTGGCCACTTGGTGGAATTTGGTGAATCTTGTTTCCTTGATACTCTGAGGTAATCGATCCAACAAAATCAGCAGAAACCGATGAAAAATCTTCTTCTTGGTGGACGCCGCCCGCCGCTCTCAAACTCGCAACCATCTGCTCAGCCAGTTCACCTTCATAAAAGGCAGCCCGTCCTTTTTTGGCAATTGTTTTGAGCGTTGCCGCGAGTTTTGGTAATTTCCAAATTGTTCCTGCTGCCGGTGCCTTACCATTCTTCAGATAAATATCACTGGCTGCTTGGTTCTGGAGAAGTTTGGAAACTCCAAGTTCCCAATCAACAGAAGTTCTCTGAGTAACAACAAAGCCATTTTCAGCAAAATCGATGGCGGGTTGGAGTATGTCCGCGAACTCCATGCTTCCAAACTTCTCATGTAACCGCGACCAGGCATCAATAGCACCAGGGACGGTAACTGAATGAGGGCTGTTTGGATCCATATTAGTGAACCCCTGCCCCATGAGGAAATCTGCCGTGAGAGCCCCCGGCGCTTTTCCCGATCCATTCAGTCCTTCAATTGCGCTATTTCCACCCATCGACACCAGCGCGAAACAATCGCCGCCAATACCTGTTTGCATTGGGTCAACAACACATTGGACGGCGCAGGCAGCAATCGAGGCGTCCATCGCATTTCCGCCCGACTTCAATATTGATAACGCAACTTGTGAAGAATGCGTGCTTGACGATGCAACCGCGCCATTGACACCATAAGTTACTGACCGACCTGCTTCATAAAAATTACGCACGATGGATCCTTTTCTTTATTTGATTGTATTCAAACAATACGTGACAAACATATACTATGCAAAATCACTTTGCTGCATGAACATAAATTTCTAGTGATCACCTAACGATTGCTATTACCACAAACGAACGATGACATATTTCGTAAACGCATCATCCACATTCAAATGGCTTGCCGCACGCCAGGACGCGAGAGCATCTTCGTAATTCTGGTAAAATCCGCGAACATCAAGATTCTCCGTATCCGCAAAATCTTTTCCTCTGGTGTCCATAACTTTACCGCCGAAAACGACGAATAAATCCTTTTTTGATTTTACTGAAGTATTCTCTACCATTGCAATTCATCTCCATAACGCCACAGATGCAATCATCCACTGCGTAATTTCAGAAGGTAGGTTATAGCAAAAATTTGGAGAGTTGCAATTGAGCCAAGCAAATTCTGTTGACTCACTCACCATCATCTCTTGAGGCTGAAACGCCAAAGGATACGACCGCAAATGATATTAGAATATGGTAGATATTTGTTGCGTCAAGACCAGTGTTGAGAGCGATCCACTTGACAGCAACCGCAGACAAAACCAAACAAGCCGATCCGATAATCAAGTATAAGGCTAAAACACTTGAAGATATCAACCGGATCAGTCCGATTAAAAAGATTACCCCAACCACAATCTTCTGCATATCCGGTGTGATCCGCCAGTGCCCTAACAACAAAACAATTGTCAAGGCGACGATTAATCCAAATATGATCCCCCACCAAAATCGCATAACAATATTTGAAAACAAGCCGCCAAGTGCCCCGAGAGCAAAACAGATTAATCCAACTGAGCCGGCAAAATACTTGGCCGTCGCGTGATATGTTTCGACCTCCACAAACCCTGCAAATTTAAAAGCACCCAAGGCTGCTGTCACGCCAAAAGTTGCCGCCCCAAAAGCCCAAAAAAGGCTCACCGGAAAAAAGGCCTGCCGGGCAAGGTAAAGTGAAATCATACAACTGGCCGTCAAAACGACCTCAAACGCAACAAGTGAGTTCATGCTCATAGTATATCGCTCTATCGCTTTTTTTCCAATAGGTCGATAAATCTTTGTAAACTCGGCTTTCGCGTGCTATCTGAAAGCAGAAAATTCAAGGAGAACAAGCATTTCCGCGTCATCTCGCAAATTTTTTCGCTCAATTCCAATTGCTTCCGCACTCGCATTAAGTTTTGGCTCCCTCGTTGTTTTCGCCGTTCTAGTCGTTTTAGGGATCAGCTTAGTATCCGGGTTTGCCAACACGCGCGACTTGCTGATCGACAAAGCGAATGCCGCGATGGATGCCGCGCGGGGGGACTTGACGGATTTACTGAATCCGGCCGAGGAGCAGGCCAGATATATTGCCGACCTCATATATGCCGGCGACATAGATGTCGAAAATAATGAAGAACTTTCTGAGTTCTTGCTGGGAGCCCTAGCCGGTACGCCTCAAGTTGCATCACTGACGTTTATTGCACCTAATTATGATGTAACGGCTGCCAGCCGCGAGGCCCGCCGGATTATCAATATGAATGCCTCAGGTGATCCCGTCGGCAAGAAAATATTCAGGGAAATATCAGAAAAGCAAGTCGGCGAATGGGGGGCTTTATTCTATGTTCCACAACTCGATGACACAGTGCTGAATTTTCGGCAACCCGTCATCAAGGACGGTAAGTTTATCGGTGCGATTATTGCGACAATCCCGGTGTCCGCGGTAAATAAAAAACTGCAAACTGTTGAAGTTACAAAAGGCGGAACACGATTTGTGCTCTACGGTCGAGATCGCGTTTTGATACAGCAAGATGGTAATCGCAGCCAAACTCATATTTCCAAAGACGGCGCTGTCCCGACTTTAGATGAAATAGATGACCCCATTTTGAAGTATATCTGGTCACCTGAAAAAGAGCCTTTATCTCTTATTAACAATCAAATGAACTATCAGGCACATCACCTCAATATTTCAAATGAAGGCTATTTGTTTTTCCACAGTACTTTGGAAGGATATTCGGACAAGGATTTGATTGTTGGTTATTGGTTACCGGACGACGAAGCCGCTGCGGAAATCAAACGATTGACAATTGCAGGATTAGTTGGATTAGTTATTATGATCCTCAGTGCGCTTATGGCCTTCTTTATAGGGCGCAAAATTGCCCAGCCAATTTTAGCGCTTTCTTCAGCGTCGCAAAAAATCTCCAAACTTGAATTTGATAATGTCGGCACTCTAGCCGGCAGCCGCTTCAAGGAAGTGAATGAAGCGAGTGATGCCTATAACACCATGATCCGCGGCTTAATTTGGTTTGAAACCTACGTGCCGAAATCCCTCGTCAGAAAACTGATGGAAACTGGCGAGGCGCGTTCTGAACAACGCGATATTACTGTCATGTTTACCGACATTGTCGGCTTCACGCCGCAAGCAGAGAACATGAACTCTGATGAAGTTGCAAATTTTCTCAATCATCATTTCAAAATCGTCACTTCGTGTATTGAAGCTGAAGGCGGTACGATTGACAAATTTATCGGGGATGCGGTTATGGCATTCTGGGGAGCACCTGAGCAACAGGAAGATCATGCGGCCCGCGCGTGCCGCGCGGCAATTGAGATCCGCAAAGCTATTATAGCAGACAACAAAGATCGAACAGACGCCGGCCTCGAACCGGTCAGGATGCGCATTGGCATTCATACAGGACAGTTAGTCGTTGGCAACATCGGTTCTAAAGGACGAATGAATTACACGGTTGTTGGCGATACGGTCAATATTGCTCAGCGTATGGAGCAACTCGGAAAAACTGTCTCAAAAGATGTGTCTGAAACAGTTTTCACGCTTATTACGGACGCAACATTTACCGCTGCCGGAAAAGAATTCACGGCCTCAGAAATTGGCGATCATAATCTCAGAGGCCGGATTGACAGCGTCAAAATATATCATTTGGGTTAAGGCGCCGTATCTCTTTTCTCACCAATATCAAATCGAAGTTTTTGATGTGCTGATCGTACGGCTGTTTCAACTGTTGTTAAATCGGATCCTTCTGCAAAAATAAATCCGAGATACTGATTTCCCTCTGGTAACGGGACGATTTCCTGGCCAACGGGTATAGAAATTACCACGTCCGTCACAAATTCAACTTCTTTAGCGTCCCTCACACCGTTTAAACCCAGAAAAGTGCCCGCCGCCGGAATAGGAATCATCATCACCGCTTGTGCTGTATCGACGACAGGTAGATCCGGTTGCTTTTCATCCAAAGAAAGACGAACAATAAGCTCTTCTATGTTCATACCCAAGCCCGTTTCAAGCAGCCTTCCGCAAAGACCGCCGATGGAACGCGGCGAAATTTCAATTACATAAATGCCTGTTTCATTGATCCGAAATTCTGCATGAATAGGTCCTTGGCGAATACCAAGGACACGAGCAATGTCTGTGAGGACTTCCTGCAGAGCTTGTATCATAGCCGGCGAATGATGTGATGGCGTTACATAAATCGTTTCTTCAAAATACGGGCCTTCCAGCGGATCGGGCTTGTCAAAAATAGCCAGAATTTTTAAAGTATCGTCGGCGATTACCGCCTCAACAGCTATTTCTTCTCCGGGTATATATTCTTCTGCAAGAATAAATCTGCGTAAATCAGCGGCGACGGGTATATCCTTTCTATCCAAAATCTTACAAATTCGGTCAATCGCAACACCATATTCGTTATCGTTATTTACACGAATAACTCCCCGGCTTCCTGACAAAGAGAGAGGCTTCAATACCATTGGATAAGGTAGCTTCCGACCTTGCCAAGCCAAATCCTTATCGCGGTCAATTCGATAGAAAGATTTTGACCACAAATTGCCGACTTCTAATTTTCGCCGAAAATCGTATTTATTGTTGCACGTATTTACGGCTTCAACGGGATTATGAGAAAGACCCAGTTCCTGCGATGCAGTCGCTGCTATTAAGGTGGTCAGATCATCCACTCCGATGATGGCATGGAAAGGTCGCGATCTGGCAGCTTCTTTAATTATGGAAACGCTTGCGGCGACATTCATCAAATCTATTTGCAGCAGATGATCATCCGGTGATTTTAGAATGTTGGCTGCATCCGTGCCTACGACGACATTGGCACTCAACTTTGTTGCCGCCCGCATAAAATTTCGCGTCTGGTAAGACGTTGTTGGTATGAGCAGAAGAAGCGTTTTGTCTCCTGTCATCCGGATTTCCTATTTTCCAGGCTGATAATAAGGATTACTGCCGTCAGCATGCTCCGTAATATCCAGAATTTCCGTTATCCGGGGTACCAGCTTCTGAATTTCGACGGCGACACCTTGCTTCAATGTGACATCCGCCATGCCGCAGCCCTGACATCCACCATCCAGACGGACATAGGCTATGTTTTCTTTTAGATCGACGAGTGAAATTCGTCCCCCATGTGCGGCGATGGATGGATTGATTTTTTCTTCAAGCAAATCTCTGATGGCAATGCCGTCGGCGCTATCCAGACCGGGGCGTGGCAATGCTTCACGGTGATCGAGAACGGTCTGGATCTCGGGAACATAATGGCGCAGCATGTTCTGAATACCGGTCAGCATTGAAAACGCAGAACCTTGCAATTTCAAATAGAGATTTCCGTTTTTGAAGCTATGGAACGCGATATCTCCGCCAGACTGGGTTACGGCAGGCACAATTCTTGTGGTCAGAAGATCCTTAACTTGCTCTATTATTTCCGCGTCAAACTCACCTGCTTCATTTTCTGCTTCAAGCATTGCGGGCTCTCCTGTTTCAAAATGATTGACGATAGCGCCAAATATTTCGGTTCTCAACGAAGACCAATCCGCGTCAGACGATTTTGAAACTGTTACGCTTTCGGCATTCAAAACCACCTGAGAAACACCGTCAATGGAAAATATTTTTTGCGCAAGTGGAGAAGTTTTCCCGGCCGTTGCCCGATCAATTTCTAACGGACCATTTCCAAACACGGGTTTGCCAGGGAAAAATTCCAACTCTGTTGCAGTTTCGCCGGGTTTCGTTTGAATAAACATATCTAATTTCTCTGTTTAGCGTGACCTGGAAAAGAAAATTTGTCACGACTGGCTATAGATGATCTGACCCACAGATGTAAAACTAATAATAATATTGGAGAAAACAATGGTGAATTTGATTCACACGACATTAGAAGAGACGTCAAACGGAACCATTGCGCATATCACAGTCGACAATCAGCGGAAGGCAAACACACTCAATTCTGCGGCGATCGGTGAATTTAACGCAACCCTAAGTCAGCTCGATGCAAACCCGGATATTGCCCTTGTCATTTTAACGGGAGCTGGCGAAAAGGTCTTCATCGGCGGCGCCGATATAAAGGAAATGTCGACTCTGAACACAGAATCAGCTCGTACCTTTATCACCAACCTACATCATGTCTGTCACAAAATTCGATATCTTCACGCGCCTGTCATTGCGCGCGTAAATGGCCTCGCTCTCGGTGCCGGTATGGAAATAGCGGCGGCATGCGATATGGTTGTTGCCTGTCCGCATGCGGCGTTTGCCATGCCGGAAGTCAGGGTTGGTATACCGTCCGTGATTGATGCCGCCCTTCTTCCCAAAATATTGGGAGTGGGACTCGCTCGTGACCTTGTCATGACGGGCAGAATGTTGTCGGCCGAAGAAGCCCATGTGGCGGGCTTCGTCCAACGCTTGGCGAAAGCAACCAGCCTTGACGACGAAATTCAAATAGTCATTGACGAAATTCTTGCCGGTGGCCGGCACGCCGTCGCGTTGCAAAAACAGCTCTGCAATGATTGGGAAAACAACCCTCTGGCCAGTAGTATTCAGATCGGCATTGAAACTTTTGCCCATTCTTACGACACGACCGAGCCAAAAACCATGATGGAAAACTTCATAAATCGGGACCGCAACATTTAATTTTATGTTTTGGAATTGATAAAGCGCGAAATCCCTGCCTCTGGTTGAAGTTTCTTGCTATGTATATAATAACATAATTTGCGAATCGCCTGACGGGGGGACGGCAATCTTGCTGCGTTTTGTACAAAATATCATATCCGATAATACGGATACGTCATCACCCACTACGGAGCTGGACCGCCTTGTTTATGGCACATCGCATTCGCCGCTCTTAAAACGACGCCGCGCCCGGGTTATCGTTTCGCGCATCCGACTGCTGTCGCTTTTGTGCTTTATTGCGTTTCCAGTTGGTTTTGTCCTGGATCTGTTGGCCTTTACCGGAGATACGCTCCTTATCTTGGGTTTAAGCCGGGCGCTCATAGCGTTTTTATTTCTAGCGCTGTTCTTCGGCATCGGAAATGGTGAAACCCTTCGCGATGCTTATAGAGCCGTTGGTATATTTTTTGCCATCCTCCTGACTTTTCAAGCAATGTATCAACCCTTGCTGGATCTACGGGATATCTCAGCTATCGCCGGCATCCCGTCAGCGGGCTATGTCCTCTTCCCGTTCCTTATTGTTGTCTGCATCGGGGTCTTCCCGTTTACAGTCAAGGAAGCCTTTTTAACGCTGGTTTTGTTCTATATCGTCGAGATGCTGATCTTGATTATACTGCCGGAGCATAGCGACCCTCATCAGCGCCTCGGCATTCTCCTATCACTCATTGCAGCTGGCGTGCTCTGTGCTTTTTCGGCGATTAGCCAACTGCTCTATATGGCCTCTCTCGTCGATCAGGCTTCCATAGATACACTGACGCAATGTTATAGCCGAAATAGCGGTGAAGAAATTATCGATGTCCAATTTCGAATAGCACAGCGGGAGACAGCCTGTTTATCCGTTGTCTTTGTGGATCTGGACAATTTTAAAGCCATCAATGATAAATATGGTCATGAATCGGGGGATAAAGTCCTGCGCGCTGCAGCAAAACATATTGCACGAAATGGACGCGGATCCGACGTCCTTATCCGCTGGGGCGGCGAAGAATTTTTGATTATTCTACCAAATACAAATGCTGCCGGTGCCCTAAAAACAGTTCGCCGGTTACGCAATATTGGATTAGGAAAACGCCCTGATGGTAGTTTTTTGACGGCGAGCTATGGCATTGCCGAGATGCAATCCTCAAATTCAAATGACTGGCAAACATTAGTCGAATTCGCGGATGATCAGATGTATATTGTCAAATCCAACGGTGGCGACGATATTGCCGTGATCGATAGTCCCGTTCTTGCCGACACATCTAGTATCCAGCCAGAAGGCCAAATAGCAGAATGATCCTGAAGTTACTTTCCGTTGCGTTTATCGTCCTATTCATTGCCAGGATATTATTTGCCAAAAAATTCAAGGAAATGGGCAAGGCGGCCGACCGCACCCTGAATTTATTTTTAATTGCCCTTGCGGTATATCTGGGGCTACAAGCACTGATTGTTTATGGAATGTCATAATACACCGCCGTCTTATTGTCCCAACGCGTGCGATGCGGTAGGATGACATTGCACACTCATAAACTTGGATCCAAAAATAATGAACAATGCTTTCCAGGAACTCATGCAGATCCGAGATAGATCTGAAGACCCCAATGCTGTGATCACCGGAAATGATCCGGTCTTCTCCACCCGCTTCAAAGTGGCAGAAATGGCCGCCTCTATTTTGGCCGCAAACGGTGTCGCCGTCTCCGATATCTGGCAAATGAAAACCGGCCGACGGCAGCAGGTTTCCGTCGATGTCCGCCACGCAGCCGCCGCTGTCAGCAGTAGCAATTACCTCGAATTTCAACAGCCGGACGGGACCTACCACGCGATGGAAGACTCGCCCGCTGCAAAAGCAGCCTACGGTACTATTATTCCGTATCCCACTAAAGATGGGCGGCTATTCATGCCGCATTTCGGAATAAAGCATCTTAAAGAAACCGTTCTCGGTATTCTCGATTGCGATTTCGATACGCAGTCCATCTGCAAAGCTGTGGCAAAATGGGACGCGGAGGAGTTGGATCAAACCATTGCCGCCGCCAACGCTTGCGGCGGTATCGTACGGACGCGAGATGAATGGATGGCCCATCCCCATGGAAAAGCCATGGCGGCACAAGCGGTCGTGGAAATAGAAAAAATTGGCGAGAGTGACCCTGAACCCTTCCCACAAGCCGGACCGCCACTCGCCGGTGTTCGGGTGCTGGATCTGACCCGAATTCTTGCCGGACCGGTCGCCGCGCGCACCCTCGGCGAATATGGTGCGGATGTCTTGATGGTTGCCGCCCGCCATACGCCTCAAATCAAGAAATTCGTCATCGATTTGTCCCATGGCAAACGAAGTTGCTTTCTTGACATTGGCAACAAGGAAGAGGCGGCTCAGCTTAAGCAATTGGTCCGGGAAGGCGATGTATTTTCGCAAGGCTACCGACCGGGTGTTTTGGAAGCCCGTGGCTTCGGTCCGGAAGAACTTGCAGCCCATCGCCCGGGGCTCATATACACCTCCATAAACTGTTATGGGTCAGGTGGCCCGCTCAGTGATCGGGGAGGCTGGGAACAGATCGCCCAGACCATTACTGGTTTGAGCCATGAAAACGCAGATTTTCCAGAGCTCTTACCAGTTTACATCTGCGATTATTCCACCGGTTATCTTGGGGCTTATGGCACCTTACTCGCCCTTGCACGGCGGGCAGAAGAAGGCGGCAGCTATCATGTGAAAGTGTCCCTATGTCAGTCGGCCATGCTTCTACAACGACAGGGCCGGATCGATTATCCCCGCGACGGCATGGGGCTGGACGCCACTGAAATCTCCCCATTGCAAATGCAGAGTGAGACAAGCTACGGGTCTCTTCGGCATTTGGGGCCCGTCATCGGCTACTCGGAAACTCAGCCGAATTGGGGTGGCCCCTCCTGCGCACTCGGCGGCCACAAAGCGGAATGGTTGGCGGCCTAATTGTCCTCATCAGCGGGCATTGATAAATAATATCGCTTTCAACGAGTTTCACGATCTCTCTGTATTGCTCTGTATACGGGTATATTAGATGTAATTGTTTCACGTGAAACAAGTATCATTCCGGCCAAAGGAAAAGTTAACTGGTTGGATCCGGTTCCCAATCTGGATCTGAAACAGACAAACCTTCGCATCTTATAAATACTTGGCCTTCCAGGGTATCGCCGGGGTCGGGTTTTCCTTCCCCAAGAGCCCTCGAGGACGATGCTATTTTTCCTGACTGGGTTTCTAACGAATTGATTTTCAGGTTAATCAATAAATGTCAACATTCTGTCCATCAATCGCTGACGAAGGACACAAATAGATATCACAAACAATGAAAAAGCCCGTCCTAGTTATACGAAACGGCTAATGCAGCCAGGTTCGACCCTTTTTTACTCAAGCACAAAACCGAAAGAAGCCAACTGTCAGGTCACCGGGCTGGCAGATTGACGAAATACTTGTGGCTCGAGAAAAGGGCTAAGGAAAATTCATCTAAAAAATTATGTTTACTCAATTTAGATCGCAAGCGCGAAAAAAAGGAAATACAGATGTCATCACGATTTTTAACATCAAACTACAGCTCGTTGAATAGTAAAATGCAGCGGTTCTTAACAACCACTACCGGCCTAGGTCGCCTATTTAACCATCAGTCCCGAACTTATAAAGTAACAACTATTCCAGCCTATGACATGACACAAAAGAAATTTTCAGGTCTAAAAGGAGATCGGCTGGGGTGTAATATGCCGGCCCTGGAATTTGAAGAATACTATAAAAGTATATGTAAAGAATTAGATATGACGCCGGAACAAGATAACCTTACTAGCAAGCGCATTGAAGAAGCCGGCGGTGAAATTGACGATATTATTGATATCAATGAACAGGTAAAAAGGCCCACAATAAAGTATCCCGTTATTTCACCTATTGAGAATGTGGGCGGGCAGTCCCCCGACGCTCCAACTTCAATCACCTGGCCACCGGAATTTTCAGACCCCTTCGGCTTTGTTGGCGGGATCATCAGAAATATACTGACCTATTCACTTGAAAGCGAAGTTTATAGAAATCTTGATTTTATGAAATCGCTTAAAAATCTAGTTGCCGATGAAGCTGGTGAGTTTAGCTCGGTATTGCAGTATTATGTCGGCTTCGGTGCAGGGATAAAATTTAACGACTTGAATTTTCTACTCAAGTTTAAGGGGCAAAGCCCGCTTAATGCGGAACAGCTGGCAACTAAAGACGTTGTCGAAAAAAACGTGTCAGATTACATGGATACTATCTTGCCAGCGCCGATCAGGAAGTTTAAAATAGACATGACGTCAAAAGAAGTAAAAATACTTCATGTCCAATCACCGCATTCTTCCGCCGTTGTTAAATTCAAACTCTTGACGGGCGAAGACGGCTACTTTGGCGCTGAGATCGGTTTGCCCACCCACTTATATGTTGATAACAAACTTGTTAAAATTCCGACTGAACAAGTGACCAATCCCGCGGTATTTCAATCCATGAACAGACCTAAGATTGTTTTTCCAGAGACCCTGGAAGAACTCGACAAAATGGAACCTGGGGTTACGCCAGATAATTTTTACAAATTTGATACCAAGTTACCCATCGAGGAACTACCCGTTGAAAAACAACCGGTTATCCAGGCTATTAATCTGATGAATTTCACGAAAGACGGAAAAGACAACTATCTGAGTGATGGCACACCTGGCGCTATTGTGTCCCACAAGATTCCGAATGCCAAACTACTCGCCCTAATATTGTATTTCGCCACAGGCAGAAAGCCCCATCACGGATTGCGCCTTGGAGGTTACTTTGCTCACATAGCACTCCTTGGACAGGCTCGCGCCTGCGAAATACTTCTCGCATTAGGATGTGATATCGGCGGCATCAAACAAAAGGACCTGCTGCGTGTTTTGTCTGATTTGAAACAGTATGATCTGTCTCAGGAAATGCGGGAATCTATATACGAGAATTTCCTTTATATAGAGCTCTCACTGGATGGGCCTGATAAGTTGGAAACCAATATTTTCAGTCTTAGTTCTGCCAAGAACTATCTAACCATGACCGCGAACTCCTTTGCTGTCATGAAAATTACCAAAGAATTGCTCTTTGCCGCTGAACAGAGGATAAATGATGCAAGAGTACTGAATAGGCTGGACCCGGAAGCTCAGGAAATTTATGATCGGCTCGAAAAGGAAACTCGTAGCTTTATGCACAGATACGAGCATTTGTGGGCGATTGCCGATTACATAGTCCTCAATATGCACCGAACCTTAGGACTAGAATCGCTTCTAGATTCTGTCGATGAAAACCAGACGGTCCAACAGGCTTTTAATGAAAAGCAACAGAAAACCAGCGCGTATCTTACAATGGCCCTGGCGATGACCAATGAAAAGATCGAAACACTCAAAAAACTGATTGCAGATGATACAAGGACACAAAATGTAGAGGTGAAGAGTGTCCAACAAAATTCGCTCGATCTAGCGCAAAAAGCTCTCAAACAGCTCGATTCGATCGAAAATGAAATGAACCAGTAATTTCACCGAAGCTGGGAGGAGGAATACCTCCTTCCAGCATTTCACGTTTCCCAGATCACGCTGAGGACAGCACCACATAAGTCAAAATGGGCGAGTTAAAATACAAAAAAAGACGAAGTCGAACAACAGATACATGGCGAGAGTCAAGACCTGCCAAAAAAACAGCGGCCTAATAAACAGACTATATCTATGGGGAAGTTTTGGAGCGGGCGAAGAGAATCGAACCCTCGTCGTAAGCTTGGGAAGCTTCTGCTCTGCCATTGAGCTACGCCCGCGTTTGCCCAAACTAGCCAATTCCCGGTTCGAAATCATCTATTAATTAATGTTTTCGCCCTATTGACAGCGGGTGTCCATGGGGATAATGATCAACCCGTGGTGATTTGTGCCGACCGGCTTGCGGCCACGTAAAAAGAAACGCTAAAAGGTCTGGGCTCGTAGGAACCCTGACTGGTGGTCGGGGTTTTTTTATGCCTCGAGGACAAAATGACAAACCAGAGCGATACGCGAAAACATCGCATAGAGAACGCCCGAACAGCGACAAAGCTTGTGCGCGGCGGAACAAAGAGATCTCTTTTCAACGAAACGTCAGAAGCCATCTTCATGAATTCTGGCTTCGTCTATGACAGCGCCGAACAAGCTGCTGGGCGGTTTAAAGGTGAAAATGATGGGTACATTTACTCCCGTTACGCCAACCCGACGATCACCATGTTTGAAGAACGCATGATTCTTCTAGAGGGCGCAGAAGCAGCACGGGGCACAGCAAGTGGTATGGCAGCCGTCAATGCCGCGTTACTATCGCAATTGAAAACCGGCGATCATGTTGTCGCAGCGAAAGCCCTGTTTGGATCTTGTCTCTACATTGTCGAGAATATCCTGCCGCGCTTTGGCATTGACGTGACGTTAGTTGACGGCACCGATATTGATCAATGGAAGAATGCCGTCACCGATAAAACGACATGCGTTTTCTTTGAAACCCCGTCCAACCCAACCCTTGACCTTGTCGACATTGCTGCCGTTTCGGATATTGCACATTCTGTCGGTGCCAAGGTCATTATCGATAATGTTTTTGCCACGCCAATTTTGCAAAAGCCGCTGGAATTAGGCGCTGATATCGTTGTCTATTCCGCGACAAAACATATCGACGGACAAGGGCGTTGCCTGGGCGGTATTGTCCTTGCTTCAGAAGAATTTGTAGAAGACACCTTGGCGCCATTCCTAAAACACACGGGACCGGCACTCAGTCCTTTTAATGCCTGGAATATGCTGAAGGGACTTGAAACCCTTGAATTGCGCGTTGAACGTCAATGCGACAACGCAGAAAAAATAGCTGATTTTCTCGGCGATCACCCTGGTGTAAAACGCGTTATTTATCCGGGACGCGAGGATCATCCGCAATCCTCCCTGGCAAAACTACAGATGTCACGTGGCAGCACATTAATCAGTGTTGAGGTTGACGGTGATCAACAAGCAACGTTTGATGTTCTCAATCGGTTGTCAATCATCGATATCAGCAACAATCTCGGTGATGCGAAGTCCTTGATTACGCATCCCTCGACCACCACCCATTCCAGTGTTGATGACGAGACGAAATCAGAACTTGGCATAACGGACAGCTTGCTTAGGTTGTCTGTTGGTCTTGAAGATGTTGATGACCTGATTGATGATCTTGGGTATGCGCTAAGTAAGCAAAGCACTTAAAGGCCCTATTAAAGCCCCTTGTCTACTCGAATTACTGGACAAATTTGTATGATGTCGCAATATTCATACTTATTGTTGCTGAAACCAAAGAATTGCCCTAGGAATCGGACAAGGGGTGTCACATGGACAAAACGAACGCATATATTAAAACAACAAAGGACATCGCGGTTTCGGTCGTCCCCATTTACCTGGTTGATCGATCCGTTCCCGAAGATGGTTTTTTTGTGTGGGCGTATAAAGTTTGCATAGAAAACAACGGCATATGCACTGTTACACTTCGAAACAGACACTGGAAAATTACCGACGCTGAGGGAAATACGGAAGTTGTGGACGGCGAAGGTGTTGTCGGGGAACAACCAATTCTTGCCCCAGGACAATCATACGAATACACCAGCGGGACCCCCCTTCCAACGCCATCAGGTATTATGGTAGGGTCCTATGAAATGGAATCTGACGAAGGAACCATGTTCGCTGTAGATATTCCGGCGTTTTCGCTGGACAGCCCGCATGAATCCTCTCCGCTCCACTAAATTACAGCGTTCACTGAGCATGAGGACGGCGTTAAAAAATGAATGAGCATTACAAGCCTACCGCATCACAGGATGAAAAGCCTGAGAAGGAAGAAGTTGAAGAAGCAATCCGGACACTCATTCGCTGGGCGGGAGACGATCCTGACCGCGAAGGTTTAGTCGGCACACCAGATCGCGTCGCCCGGTCTTACCGCGAGTTTTTTGCAGGATACGACGAAGATCCGGATGCCTATTTGGCGCGTACCTTTGAAGAAGTAAACGGCTATGATGAAATGGTTGTGCTTAAGGACATTCGTGTCGAAAGTTACTGCGAACATCATATGGTTCCAATAATCGGGGTTGCACATGTAGCGTACATGCCCAACGAACGTGTTGTCGGCATCTCAAAATTGGCGCGGGTGGTGGACGCCTACAGCAAGCGCTTGCAAATTCAAGAAAAACTGACCCGTCAGATCGCGGAAACAATTGACCGCACTTTGAACCCAAAAGGTGTTGCCGTCATTATTGAAAGCGCACATCAATGCATGACGACAAGAGGTGTCCATAAAGATGGCGTGACAATGGTGACCAGCACCATGCTCGGAATTTTCCGAAAGTCAGATATTACACGCCGTGAACTCCTCGCCTTTGTAGGTAAAAGCTAATCCTTAGTCGCCGTGATTAATATACGCATTATCCTGTCCAGTATTGGACTTTTGCTGGTCATTTTAGGACTTGCGATGCTGATCCCCGTTGTCGTGGATCTAGCTGTCGGAAATCGAGATTGGCAAGTTTTCTTTGCCGCTGCCGCCGTCGCTCTTTTCGTCGGAGGCGGTTTGTTTCTTTCCAACCGTGGTGCCGGGGGAGAGTTTGGAATCCGGCAGGCTTTTATCCTCACAACGGTCGCCTGGATTGCCATACCGGCTTTTGCGGCGCTGCCGCTTACATTCAGCGAGCTGGATATTTCTTATACAGACGCTTTTTTCGAGGCCATGTCCGGTCTGACAACCACCGGATCGACAATTTTGACAGGGCTAGATAATGCCCCGCCCGGCATTCTTTTATGGCGCGCATTGCTGCAGTGGCTTGGTGGAATTGGCATCATCGTGATGGCGATCGCCATTCTCCCGCTCCTCAGCATTGGTGGTATGCAGCTCTTTCGAATGGAAGCGTCTGATGTCTCGGCGGAAAAAGCCATGCCGCGGCTTACTGAAATCGTTAAAATGATTGCCTTCATCTATTTGGCCTTGAGCATCATTTGCGCAATCAGCCTTTGGGCTGCCGGCATGACGGTTTTTGAAGCAATTGCACATACCATGACAACCATTTCAACCGCCGGGTTTTCAACCTCTGACGGATCGATTGGTTATTTCAACAGCCCGCTTATTGAAAGCATAATCGTCGTCTTTATGATCATGGGTGCGCTACCCTTCCTGATGTATATGCATCTGATACAAGGAAAGCCGGGCAGCTTTCTCAAAGACAGCCAAATTCGCTGGTTTCTCAGTATTCTTTTAATCGGAATATTAGCCATGGTGCTGTGGCAAATGACCGAAGAAAATTTGGGATTTTGGCTCGCGTTACGCTATGCCACCTTTAATGTAACCTCGGTAATCACCGGGACAGGCTATGCGACGACGGATTATAATGCGTGGGGTGGCTTTGCCGTTACCGCCTTTTTCTTCTTTATGTTTATTGGTGGCTGCGCAGGGTCCACGTCTTGCGGGATCAAAGTATTTCGCTATCAAATACTTATCGAAACCGTTCGCTGCCAACTCATGCAATTGATCCGGCCCAACGGTATCTTCAAACCGCGGTATAATGGCCGGCCATTGGCTGAAGATGCCATAAGCGCTGTCATGAGCTACATTTTTCTTTTCCTGCTCACTTTCGCGATTTTAACGGTTTGCTTAAGCCTGACCGGACTGGATTTCATAACGGCCATTTCCAGTGCCGGAACATCTATAGCGAATGTTGGGCCAGGCTTGGGAGAAATTGTCGGGCCATCCGGATCGTTCAAGACCCTGCCCGATACCGCAAAATGGCTCATGGCATTAGGTATGCTGCTTGGACGGTTAGAGCTGTTTACGGTTCTTGTTCTCTTCTCTGGTCGCTTCTGGCAGCGCTAGAGCCCGGAAAATACAGCTTTTTAAGCCATCCAAAAATACGACCGAAATCCTGTTGAATAATGAGGAGTGATGGGACGACGAACAACACCAGAACCGTCGACGCCATCAACCCGAAGACCAACGTAATGGCCATTGGAATAAGGAACTGGGCCTGCAGACTGGTTTCAAACAATAAGGGTGTTAGCCCGCCAATTGTCGTGAGGGACGTCAATAGGACGGCACGCAATCGATCACAGGTACCATTGACCACTGCATCCTTATAATGTTCGCCATTTTTCAATCTCTCATCAATGATACTGACAAGAATGATCGAATTATTGACCAGTATTCCTGAAAGACCGAGCAGCGCAATCAACGACAAAATGGTCAGATTAAAGCCCAATAGATAATGTCCAAATATTGCGCCAACGACACCAAAGGGAATGATTGCCATGACAACAATCGGGCGCCAATAAGACGAGAACACCCAGGCCAGCACCAGATAGATCGCAGACAGTCCAATCATGGCGCCAAATTTCATATCGGCCAGAGTGTCTGCTTGTTCCTCTGATTTGCCGGCAAACCGATATTTTAAGCTATATTTTTGCGCGATCGCTTCCAGTCCGTCAGCCGCAATGACGTCCAAAACCTGATCGGAAGACGTCGTATTCTCATCTACTTCAGCCGTTACCGCAACTTCGCGTACACCGTCTTCTCTTTTGATACGGGCAAATCCGACCTGGCTTCTTTCTGCAACGACTTCAGATAACGGAACGTCAAAACCGCCGGGGCTCTTAACATAAAAATTTTGCAGGGCACTGACCGAAACCTGATCTCGCGGCAGTTGCACCCTTACCGTAACTTCTTCATCCCCCCGAGCAAATCTCTTGGCAATTATCCCCTCAAAGCCGGCGCGGACCTGCGAAGAGATATCTTCCGTCGTAAATCCGAGTGCCCGGCCTCTGGGAGTTAGTTCTAGAATGATTTCCTGTTTTCCAATGGGCAAATCGTCTTCTATATCAGAGATCCCGCGATACTTGGCCAACAACGATTTCACTTCCAAAGAGGCGGCCTTTAGCCCATCTACATTGTCACCCTTCAGGCGAATGTCGAGTTCCCGGCCCGGAGGGCCCCCGACCCGCTCCGTCAAGGCAATTCTCTGTAATCCCGGTAGCTCACGAATTTCTTCGCGCCAGGCTTTAATAAAATCGGCCGTCCGAATGTCTCTAAAATCTGCCGAGACAAGCTCTACGGTCATGCCACCACGATTATCCCCGGCGACAGAGCTAAAGGCGTCACCAATACTGACACCAATTTTCCCCATGGCATTTTCAACCAGCCCGCCATTTCCGTCCGTTAAGGTATCTTCAGTTGCATATAATGCGCGGTCCAATTCCGCGACCATAGCTTCCGTTCTGTCTCTGGATATGCCAGGCGCAAACACCACATTTGCATTGATGACATCTGCTTCAGGTGTCGGGAAGAAGTTAAAGGCAAGCCGGCCGCCCATCATGAATCCAACGGAAATAATCAACATTGCCACCGCCGCCGCCAAAGTGGCGTATCGCCAACCAACAGCCAGACTGACGATACGTTTAAATAGATGGGTTTGAAAATAATGAAACTTTGCGTCAAACCATTGCCGCATCCGGCTGTCTTTGCCTGCCTGATACTGCAGGGCTTGTTTCATATGCCCCGGCAGAATAAGAAAACACTCGATCAGGCTCGCAACAAGAACAGAGACGACAACCGCCGGAATGGCACCAATGATTTGACCAATGATGTCGCCGATCATAAAGATCGGTAGAAACGCCGCAATCGTTGTCAAACTGGAAGCAAAAACGGGCGCCAACATCCGCAGCGCCCCTTTTTCCGCCGCATCGGCCGCACTTAATCCAGTAGAGCGTAAATACGATGCATGCTCGCCGACGACAATAGCGTCATCCACGATAATCCCGAGCGACATTATGATCGCGAACAAGCTGATCATGTTTATGGATTGACCGGTCACCACCATGACGCCTGCCGTCGCAAAAATCGCTACCGGAATACCGGCAGCAACCCAAAAAGCGACCCGCACGTTCAAAAAGACAAACAGAACGATCAGGACCAATATCAACCCGCTCGCCCCGTTGGTAATCAACAAACGGATCCGATCTTCAATCAAACCTGCCTGAACATCATATTTCTTAATCTGCAAATCTGCCGGCCAGCGATCCTTTTCTTGAGTGAAATAATCATCGACGATTTTTGCCGCTTGCAAGGCATCGGTCGACTGGGCCCGTTGAATTTGTATTTCGACGGCCTGGGTTCCACCTTTTTGCAGCCCGGTTTTCCCTTTTTCCGTAAACTGGTCTTGAACATCCGCGATATCGCGTAAATAGATTTTCTGGCCATTTTCCAGAGATTTTATTTCCAGCTCGCCAACCGACTTGGCATCATTTTTTTGCTCCAAAGATCGCAGTTGGCGTTCAAAACCACCGGCGATCGTACCCAAGGGAACATCTTTTGAATTCGACTGAATGACTTGTGCAACATCATTTAGAGACATATTCATACGCCGCAATTCACGGCGGTTTACATCCACCCAGATTTCTTCGTCTCGCGCCCCAAACAAGGTAATCTTGTCAATGCCGAGGTCCAAAAGATCATCCCGCATGGTTTTTGCAATTTGTTTTAACGCGGCTTCTGAATACGGACCGGAAACCGACAGCCGTGCAATGGGATCATAAATGATGACCCGTTTGACAATCGGTGTTTCCGAGGTTTCTGGAAACGTCGTAATCTGCGTGATGCCTTGTTCGACTTCTGAAAGGGCCGCCTGCATGTCGCCGCCCGGCTCGAACTCCACAACAACCGTACTGCTGCCTTCCACGGAATAGGACGTTACCCGTTTTACGCCGCTTAAAAACCGAACTTCCGGCAAGATTGCCGTGGTTATATTGGTATCGACATCATCGGCACTCGCCCCTGGCCAAACAATTGTCGCCGTAATGACTTCCGTGCCAAAATCTGGAAAAAACTGCGTGTTGAGGCGAAAAATTGACGCAACTCCGACGACAATCATCATGATCATCAGCAAATTGGCAGCGTTTCTGTGGCGGACAAATATCCTGACGAGCCCGGGTAAATCCATTATCGCACCTCAACCCTGAGGTTGGGGCCGATTTCCGGGAACCGCGTTATGATAATAAGCTCTTCATCAAGCAGATCCCCGCGGATAAAATAGTCACCACCGTTCTTCGCGATCACAACAATTTCCCGGGGCTCAATTTTTCCCTCTTTTGCCACATATACCGTATCATCGTTGAAGACACTATATTCCGGTACCTTGATGACATCGTCGTAAGTATTGCCCTTCAAGATTACTTCAACAAATGCACCGGGCCGCAGGAGATCAAGATTGTCATCCCCCTCGAGCACCGCGTAGACCTCGACACCCCCCGAACTGAAACTGATTTCAGAGCTTAATCGAGAAACCTTACCGACATACGAGACTTCCGTATCACCGGAGGACCAGCGCACCGTGATCGGGCGGCCGATAATGCCGGCCGTATTGGCCAACAGTAACCCGTATTGACTGTCAGACAGCAAAAACCGCGCCTCAAGTTGCGACGCATCAATAAGTCGTGCAACCTTGTCTTTGGCATCAATGTTTTTACCGTATTCTGCATTTACTTCGGCCAGATAGCCGCGAAAGGGCGCTCGTAATTTCGTATTCGTGAGGTCTCTCTCAGCCCGGCGAACGCCAACGCCAAGACGGTCTATTACAGCCTGTTGCTGGCCGATGCGGGCTTCGAGGATATCCAACTGGGCTTGACGCAATTCAACAGTTTGTTTCTGCCGCGTCAGCGCGGACTCCGCGTCATCCAAGGCTTTCTCCGAGATATTTCCGCGCTTAGACAGGCTATTAGATCTCACGACATTGCGAATTTCACGTTCCAAGACTTCGCTATCGCGAACGAGCGCTGTTTTTTCCGATTTTTTCGTCGCAACCAACTCATTCAGCCGGGATTTCGCTTCAAGTAATCCGGCCTGGTTTTCGTCCAAACTCGCTTGGAAATCAAAAGGATCAACGGCGATCAGCAATTCGCCTTGCTTCAGTATGCCGCCTTCCCGGAAATTCGGACTGACTTCAATGACTTCACCGCCAACAAGCGAGCGCAATTCGACATCTCTTGCGGCGACCAAGGTCCCGAACAACAACAAATTTATCGACTGATCTTTATGTTGGGCGGCCAGCGTTTCAACCGGCCAAATTCTTTCTCCCGCAACTTCCGGTTCAATCACCGGTTTCGTCTTCACCAAATAGGCAAAAATTATAGCGCCAAGACCCAGAATAAGGAGCGGGATGAGTACCTTCAGTCCCGTTTTGAAAATGTGCATATACCCGTTACCTCGCCCGCATTTCGGGGGCATATTCGCCAAGATCAAGTGTTCTAAGAACCAATTTTGTCACCGAGGATTTAATAATATCAATTTCAGAGGTCCCCATCTTTTTCCAACCCATTCGGGCGGTGACCAACGGCTCATTCAGCGCATATTGCAAGCACATGATGAGGATGGAATGAGTGGTCAATTTTACGGAGGGGTTCGATTCAGGCTCTCCTGAAATTTTGGCAACAAGCATTCCCAACAAATCATGCATGACATTGATATGCCCCTCGAGGACCAGGTCAAAGCACTCCGTTGGCGCTTGCATTTCCCGTATAATCAACCGCATGCGCCATCGCGGGTTTTCAGGCGACATCACACTGTCCAGAAGATCGTTCACAAACTTTATGACGATACTGGCCAGCGCCTGACGATCATCACCTGCGGCTTGCATGTTCGTACTCAGATAAAGACCAAAACCAACTCGAATGGGTTTGAGGTCTTCAATAATCTTTTCGAAAACTGCCCGGTACAGACCTTCCTTATTTTCAAAATAGTAAGAAATTGCCGACAGGTTGACCCCCGCGGCCTTGGCTATTTGGCGCGTTGAAACAGCATCAAACGGCTGATCCGCGAATAGCGGACCGGCTGTTTCAATCATTCTGGTTGCCGCAGATGTATGTTCTTTGTTCATAATAATTAGGTCAATCGTTTGATCTAAAGAAAAATAATAGCAAATCATGCATCGCAACTCAAGTGAGCGCCATCACAATTTAAATCAAAATGACATACGGTTAAGTATGGTACGGGAGGAAAATACCGCCGTTCGAAGATCTTCTAACGGATATAGTTTCCTAGAAAACTACGGATATTCTTTTCCATTTCCACATCAAATCCCTGCATCAAAGCCTCGACCTGAACGTAATATGTCTGCTCTCGCTGATTGAGAGTAATCCCTTCGGGAACAGACTTGGATCGCGCCGCTTCCGCCGTAACAAAGCCGGATGCACCAGAAATCTCGCTGACTTTTACCTCCACAAGGACGTGAAATTTATAAAGTTCGGACTGATTTTTAGTCACCACACTTTTGATGCCAACTGGCTTTTCAAGAATCTCCTCGACGGCACTGGCATCCTTGATCGTAACGGTGGCGACTGCGCCACTATTCCCCGATGCCCGCAATCGATCCCGAACCCAATTTCGGACAGATTGATCTATTTTCACCGGCAACTCATGCTCCACATTTGGAGCTTTCAACGTCGGTCTGAATTCGTTGACGATTTTTATCTCGCTCACATTCAGCATAATGGGATTGAGGTGCTGGAAGGTAATCTCGGGATAGGTGGGAACCGGCGGCGCTTTTACACACCCAACGAGAATAACCGTTACCATCAGAGTCAAAGCTGTGATTACGTGACGCATACCGACCATTTTATCCTCACCTGTACTAAGAGTTGAATAGGATACATTATTACCGCCCAAAATGTAACATCAACCCTCTGATTTTTTCAGATAAAATGCAAATCAGTTTTTCAATTCTTCCAGACTAATTTCATACTTGCTGTTGCAGAACTGACAATCAGCAGTAATGACACCATCATCGGCCATATCACTCAAATCAGTTTCGCCGAACGACTTCAAAGTTGTCAGGACACGGCCCGCGCTGCAACTGCATTGATCCAGCAGTTCTTGCGGATCATATAGCCACACACCATCTTCATGGTACAAGTTGTAAAGGAGCTCGGAGCCTTTGAGGATCGGATTGATCAACTCACCCGGCGTAACCGTGGCGGCCAGAGCTTGTGCGTTTCGCCAATTTTCTTCTTCTTCGTCCTTCACGAAATCAAGGGAACTTTCATCTGGCAGCCGTTGGATCATCAATCCACCCGCCCGCCATTTTCCATCGACTTTGTCGATCGCGATGCGAAGGAGCGTATCCAACTGTTCAGATTTATCGAAATAGTTCTCCATACATTTTGCGAGACTATCTCCTTCAAGATCGACGATCCCCTGATACCGATTACGTTCAACGCCTGCGTCAATAGTAAAAGCAACATAGCCTTTCCCCAAGAATCGTTCCACCCGATCCCCGTCGCTTTCAGACGCTTCGGCAAGCGCAAGCTTATCCTCATCAAAACCGGCATAGCCTCGCAAACTACCAGGCGTCGTCATATCGGCGGCGATCATTGTGATTGCCCCATCGCCTTTGGTTTGGACGGTAAAAATACCTTCAAATTTTAGGGCGCCACCAAGCATAGCGGCCAAAACCAATCCTTCCCCTAAAAACGCCGCGACACTATCCGGATAAGCATGCCGATTGAGGATACTGTCAATGGCATCACCCAGCCGCACAAGCCGACCGCGCACACCCGCCTTCGCCATCTGAAAGGGCTGAATAACATTATCCGTCAGTATTTTCTGATCCAGCTCGTCAGGCATCTGGAACCTTTCTCAAAAGTGAAATTTGATTAAGAGGTGCCGAGGCACCAGCGCAAAACCGCTTTTTGCGCATGCAGACGGTTTTCCGCTTCATCGAAAATCACGGATTGCGGGCCATCCATAACAGCGGTTGTGGCTTCTTCTTCCCGATGAGCAGGCAGGCAGTGCATAAATATGGCATCGTCAGCAGCCTCAGACATCATTGCCTCGTCCACTCGAAAGGGAGCCAGGGCATTATGTCGGTTGGCGGCATCGTCACCCATCGAAACCCAGGTATCAGCGACAATACAATGAGCGCCTGCCGCAGCCTCCCGTGCGTCCTGTGTTACATGAACATTCGCGCCCACTTCTTTCGCCCAATCAAGGGCTCGGGGGTCGGGTGATAAATTCGCAGGGCACGCCACCCTAAATTCAAAACCAAACTGTCCTGCAGCATGAATCCACGACGTTACCATATTGTTGCCATCACCACTCCAGGTGACAATTTTATCTTTAATGGACCCAAGATGTTCCTCAAACGTCATCACATCCGCCATAAGTTGACAAGGATGACTATCATTGGTCAGACCATTGATCACAGGAACCGTGGCATATTCTGCCAGCTCTTCAAGCTTTCCATGATCATCTGTTCGAATCATAATGGCGTCCACATAGCGAGACAATACCCGCGCTGTATCAGCAATGGTTTCACCGCGTCCTAACTGCATGTCTGTACTATTCAGAACAATCGTATCGCCACCAAGCTGGCGCATCGCCATATCAAATGACACCCGGGTCCGGGTTGACGGAAACTCAAATATGGCAGCAAGAGTATGGCCACGAAGAGCCGCATCCCCGTCGACGGTTCCGCGCGGCAATCCAATTCTCGCTTGTTTTACAGAGATGCTGTCATCAATAATATGACGAAGATCATCTTTCCC